>JBAXDX010000010.1:0-48993 GCA_037140715.1 Ignavibacteria bacterium | reverse complement strand
CGTCATTTTCCATTGCACGGCATCACAATCCATTGCACGCCGTCATTTCTCATTGAATGAAATTATAATCCATTGCACGGTATCATTTCTCATTGTGAGGCAAAATAATTCTTTGTGTAACATGACATGCTGTTTTTAGTCTGAGTTACTCCTCCTGCCGTGTTATGGCTGTCGGAGATTATGAACCTGGCATACCAGGGTTGTGGCTTTCTTCGTAATCGGGTAAATATAAGAGGCTTTTGGATGGGTGTTTTACCTGCTCTTCAGCTTTTAAGTCAATCCTCAAATTCGGATGTACGACAATTTTCATTTGTCATACATCCGAACAGAACAATGCTCACTCAGGGCAGTATCTTTTTTACTTAATACTTATCAGACTATCCTTTCAAGCGGCATCTGGAAAAGTCTGATATGGTCATCTTTCATATTTATTGTACCGTTAAGCTCTTTAATCAGAACAATTATCTTTTCTAAGATGCTTTCATCTTCAAAAGCAATCATGCGGACAGAATTAAAGCCGGGGTAAACCCTGGTGCCAAGATGCGGAATGGTTTCATGCCCTTTCCCTTTGGTATTTTCCCATTCTGTATAAAAGTCAACGCCCGCGGCATTCATCATATCAGTAATTCTGTCTTCAAGCACATCGTGGTAAATAACAAATGTAATTTTCATAATTCGTCCTTTGCAAATCCTTTAAGAATATGTTCCTTAATTTAATTTTTTCTTATTTGAAGGAGAAAATACTCCCGCTATATATGCAATTCCACGTTTTATCGAGAAATCGTCAAGTATTGTATAAACTACAGGCACAACAAGCAGCGTTAAAATAGTGGAAGTAATAAGACCGCCGATAACCGCCTGTCCCATAGGACTTCTGAATTCCGAACCTTCACCCAGTCCTAAAGCGACCGGCACCATACCGAAGATCATGGCGAGTGTCGTCATAAGAATAGGTCTTAATCTTGTCGGACCGGCTTTAAGCAACGCTTCCGTCCGGTCCATTCCGCGTTCTCTTAAAATATTCGCAAAATCTATAAGTAAGATTGCATTCTTTGTAACCAGTCCCATCAGCATGATTATACCAATCATCGACATCACCGAAAGCGCACTCTTAAATGCAAGCAAAGCGATAATCGCTCCGATAATCGCCATCGGAAGGGAAAGCATAATCGAGAATGGATAGATGAAGCTTTCAAACTGCATAGCAAGCACGATATAAACAAATACAACAGCCAGCGCAAGCGCGATAAAGATATTAAAGAAAGCATCGGCCTGCATCTCTCCCTGACCAACTGCCTTAATTGTATAACCGGCGGGCATTTTGATTTCAGCAACACGTTTCTGTACAATACCAAGCACTTCGCCAAGAAGCTTTTTGGAAAGATTGGCATCGATACGAATCTCTCTTTGTCTGTCATATCTGTTAATCTTTGATGGACCAACGCCTTCATAAATTGAAGCTATATCGCCAAGTCGGATGTTTATCTTCTCGCTCTTTGGTCCCTGTTTAGTACTCATTACATTTATGTTCTGAATATCGGCAATCGTCTGCCTGTCTCTTTCTTTTAATCTTACCCTGACATCATACTGCTCGTTGCCTTCCTGATACTTAGTAGCAACAGAACCATCGACCATCGCTCTGATTGTCGAAGCCACAGACAAGGCGTTTACACCAAGGTCGCTTGCTTTGTCCCGGTCGATTCTTACGCGAACCTCCGGCTTTGAAGCTTCAAGCGATGTTTCAATATCAACAGCACCCGGAGTTTCGCGCATAATAGTTCTTAGCTGTTCTGAATATTCCTTAAGCTTTGCGATATCCTCTCCGCGAACACTCATTGTAACAGGCTTTTCATTGCCTCCGGGACCGCCCTGCGTTCTAAAATTAATAGACGCACCGGGGAAGTTCTTAAGCTGTTCTCTTAATTCATCCATTATCAGGGCTACGCCTTTTTTCCGTTCGTCCTTTTTTACCAGCTTAACAAATATATTTGCTTTGTTAACAGGCACATTGTTGCCCCCGACAGTCGTAAGCATATTTTTTACTTCTTTTGTTCTGCCTATTGTTTCCTCGATGTACTTACATATTTTGTCTGTCTGTTCAATCGAAGTGCCGGCAGCGGCATTTACCGTAATGTTAAACTCACCTCTGTCCGTATCAGGGAAGAACGCCGAGCCGAGGTACTTACCCAAAGACATACTTAATACAAAAACGATAATGGAACCAACAATAACAATCCAGCGGTGCTTTAGCGCCCACCTGAGAATGTTGAAATACCTGCCGTTTAACCATTCAAATGAATGATTAAAGTAATAGAGTATCTTTTTAAATATATTGCCTTCTTTTGTAAGATGTTCGTCTTCTTTGGTTAACCATCTGGCGGAAAGCATCGGGGTTAATGTGAAAGCTACAAATAATGAAACCAGCACGGCAACCGATACTGTAATACCAAACTGATAGAAGAACCGTCCGACAATGCCAGGCATAAAAGCAACGGGAATAAATACGGCTACGATTGTAAATGTAGTCGCAAGAACGGCAAGCCCGATTTCTGAGGTCGCATTTCTTGCTGCTTCAAAGGGGGACTCACCCTGGTCCAAATGACGATAAATATTTTCAATTACCACGATAGCATCGTCAATCAGCAGACCTACCGCCAGTGACAAAGCAAGTAAGGACATCATGTTAAGCGTAAAGTTAAGAATGTACATCATAAAGAATGTTGTTATGATGGACGCAGGCAGCGCTATGGCACTTATTATTGTACTTCTTATATTCGCAAGGAACAGGTAAATAACTATAATGGCGAGCAGACCACCATATATAAGATCAAACAATACATCGTTAACGGAATCTTTAATAAATATCGAATTATCCTGCACCGTTTCGACTTTAATATCTGCCGGCAACTGTATCGCAAGTTTCTTTACTTCCTTCTGAACCTGCTCGGCTACCTGAACCGTATTCGCTCCCGACTGCTTAATTATACTTAAGCCCACCGCGGGTTTGCCATTATATCTCGAAAGACTTGTTTTTTCTACAACTCCGTCTGTAATCGTTGCTACTTCATTTAAGCGAACAATACCGCCCTGCTTTGAAACCACAATAATTTTTCCAAAATCTTCAACCGACTGAAATTTGCCCATAGTTCTAAGCAGAAGCTGACGGGTTCCCTGGTCTAAGTTACCGCCTGGTATTTCAACATTGGCTGCTCCAACACTCTGAATTACATCCTGAATTGAAATAGTATAAGCTTTGAGCCTTTCCAGATCCACGTCAATATGGATTTCTCTCTCGGCTCCGCCTACAAGATCAACCGAACCTACGCCTGGTACATTTTCAAGACGTTTTTTAATTACGTCCTTGGTGTATGTTGTAAGTTCCTTATCGCTACGCGGGCCTGCTACGGTAAGGGTAAGAATCGGCATACTTGCGGGATCATATCTCTGAATAACGGGTTCCTTTATATCCGTGGGAAGTGTCCCTCTTATTGCCGCAACTTTTTCGCGTACTTCCTGAGCAGCCGATTTACCATCGACCTCAAGCTTAAACTGGATTACTATAATCGAAACACCTTCCTGCGAGGTAGATGAAATATGATCAACACCGGCGACAGGGTTAACCGCATCTTCAATCGGTTTGGTAACATCGCTTTCTATTTGTTCTGGTCCGGCGCCGGGCAGTACCGTTGTAATTACAACAACCGGTATATCAACGTCCGGGTAAAGATCAACATTGAGCTTGGTAAGCGCGAACAGACCCAGCACTACAAGCGCAAATATCATCATGGTCGCAAATACCGGCCGTTTTATCGAAACATCAGCAAGTTTCATATTATTAAATTCCTTTCGTTAATTGTTTGAGAGTAGTTTTTTTTCCGAAGAAACAATAACCTGAATCCCATCCTTAAGGTTATTCATTCCGACAGTCGCTACTACTTCATCAGGTTTCAATCCTTCGGTTACTTCTATAGACTGGTCATTCTGAAAACCTAACTTAACATTACGGCTTAAAGCCCCGCCGTTTTCGATTACATAAACTTTCGGTCCCTGATCGCTATAGATAACAGCTTCTCTTGGTATTACCAGTACATCTTTTAGCGTTGTAAGATCAAGTTCCGCTTTGGCAAACATCCCCGGCTTAAACCACAAATCCTTTACATTACCGAATACCGCTTTTACCTGGAATGTTCGCGTCATAAGTTCAGCCGACTTTGCAATTTCATTTATTCTTCCTGTAACTTTAATATCAGGATTTAACTCGGAATATATCTTAACGATTTTTCCATTTGTAACATAAGGCATATCTGCTTCGCCTACACTCATAATAAGTTTCAACTGGCTGATTGTAGCTATCGTGATTATCGGCGTACCCGGAGCAGTAAAATCTCCAATATTAAACTTTAAGCTTGTTACTACTCCGCTTATCGGAGCAGTTATTTCCACAGCACTTTTAGCCGCATTGAAATTAGCCCTGGCTATATCAAACTGAGTTTGTGTTCCGTCAAGAACCTGACGCGAAACTGCACCGCTTTCGAATAATGATTTTGTACGCTCAAGGTTCTTTTCTACATTTTGCAGATTACTTTGAGCCTGATAAAACTGCGAAGTTAATCCGCCTTTATCCAAACGTACCAAAACCTGTCCCGCCTTTACATTATCCCCTACCTTTACAGTTATATCTACAATTCTTTCCGCCAGTTGTGATACAATATTAGCCTGCTTTTCGCCTTCGAGACTTCCTGTATATACCTTTGTAAGTGAAAGTTTTTTACTTTCAACTTTCGAAGTAACTACTGAAATTGAATCGCTCTTAGTAACTTTTACTTCCTGTTTAGCTTCTTCATTCGCCTTACTTCCACAGCCTGTGAACTGAGCAAAAGCAATCGTAATTATCACTACCAGAACTGCCGATAGTTTATTTCCCTTTTTCATTAAATATTCTCCTTGAAGTTTTATTAATTTCTTTTCCTGTGAACCTTCTTCAGAGTCCGTGATTAAAAATCATGGGACAAAGAAACACTCTTTTAATTTTATATTTTGCCTTACTGCTTATTTTTTATAGCCTGACTGTCTTTCCCAGTCAGCCTTTGAAACAAGGTAATCATAAACAGCCTGAGCCTTATTAATTTGCGTGCGGGTTAAGGCAACTTGCGCATCAATCAGTTCCACCTGCGTTCCCAGACCATTCTTAAATCTTACTTCGGCTATACCGACAGCTTTGGTCGCCTGTTCAACGCTTCTTAACTGAGCATTAATTCTCTGCTTTGCCTCGTTCATCTTTAGTTTTGAACTCTCTACCTGAATTCTTATTCCATCTTCAAACTTCATGCGGTTAAGTACGAGCTTATCTTTATCTATCTGCGCCTGCTCTGCTTTATACTTTGTCTGCATTCCGTTAAAAACAGGATATGAAAGCTGTAAACCAACCACGAAATTTTTAGCCCAGTTATAATTGCCAAACTGGAATGTATTATCCTGAGCCTGATACTGATACTGACCGAATGCAGCAACAGTCGGGTAATATTCCGCTTTTTGAAGCTTTATATTTTTATCCAAAAGATTTTCCTGAGACTGAAGTCCCTGAAGCGTACTGTTACGGTCTAAAGCCAGTTTACTTTCAGATTCAATCACGATTTCCGGAACTTCTTCAAGCTCCAGCAAACCCGATAAGGCAATACTCTTCGTTAAATCAATACCCATCGCATTTTTAAGTCCGTTCATCGCCAGGACAAGATTATTTTCTGCCTGAATAACTACAGGTTCTGTATTCGCAACCTGAACATCCGCTCTTAAGTAATCGAACTCCGCAGCCATACCCTGTTTGTAAAGCTGGCTTACGGTTTCATAATTTGCCTTTGCCAGGTTAAGACTTTGACGGCTTACATCAACCACACTCTTACTCATAAGCACGGCGTAATAAGCTTTTTTAACATTTAGTTCAACATCTTCTCTTGTAGCCTGCGAATTACTCTTTGAATAATTCTGATACTCCTTTGCCGCCTCTATCGCCGTGTTAAGCTTAGCGCTGAACAATACCTGGTTCAACGAAAGCATACCAGAATAACTGTTGCTGGCTCCCATCTTCATGGTCATTGTCTGGTTTGATTTATTAAAGGGTGTATTCGGAGCAATAAAAATAGCCGGCAAATCGATAAATCTCTGATAGCTGGCCGCAAAGTTTATCTGCGGATAAGCACTGCCATAAGCTTCGTTGATCTGCGCTTCAGATTTATTTATATCCTGACCGGCTATAAGAATATCCTTATTATTCTTAAGCGCTATCACAATAGCATCGTTTAATGACAGCACATAGACATTTGTAACCGTAGAATCAGCGTTCGGTTCATAAGTTACGCATGAATTATACGCACCGTCAAGCGGAGCCGTCTGTAAGAGCCGTACAAATATTATTGTAAATAAAAGAATTAATTTTTTCACCTTATCTCCTCTCTTCTAATCCTTCACAGATTTGTTTAATAAAATACCATTGAACAATATATCAAGAACAAAGGCGGTATGTTCATTAATATTTAATTCATTTAACTTTCTTTGTTTTATCAAATTAGTAATATACGGGAACAAAATACTATGATATAACAAGTTAAGATTATCAGGATTAATCATCCTTATTTCGTAACTCTCAATCCCCCGCTTTATCCGGTTCAATATCTTTTCATCCATACGGCAACGCTTTTGTTCAATAAGTTCAGGCTTTATATTGACCGTGCGTTCTCCCGTACCTGTAAAAAGACTGACAAGAACAAGCATTGCTTCCTTATGATCGTTGAAATATGTAAATGTTTTTTGAGTATAAACATGCAGAAAATCTATCAATGTAGCGGTGGAACGGTCAGACTCATCAAGTATCTCCATATTCGCTTCAAAAATAGAGTCGATAATACTGCCAAAAATATCTTCCTTACTCTGGAAATAATTATATATTGTGCCGATTCCAAATTCAGACCTTAAAGCAATATCCTCAAGAGTTGTATTGCTGAAGCCCTTTTCGGAAAAAAGCTGAGCCGCAGCGGTAAGTATATCCTGCCTGCGAAGCATCTTTTCACGGTCTTTCCTGCTTAATTTTGAATTCTCCTGCATCCTGAATCACCATTTTATTATATAGAATTAATATTCACTTGAAAAAGTACTAATTCGCCGGATGAATGTCAAATTCGATAATATGATTTTATATTCGCCACGTGAATATGTATTCATTCGATGGACTTGTTTTGTCTTTAATCAGGCTGACATATACAAGCTTCCCTGTCCAAAAGATTCCCCGCCGGTTTTATATTGCTGTAGAATTTTTATTGTAGTTTTTTTAAAGACATACTGAATTTATTAAAAGAAATTTGTAAATTCGTATGAAAATTAATCGATTAAATCAACTTATCTAGTTGAACACTCCAGAGGCAACATGGAAGTCGGCATAGGCAAATTTACAGAGGAAGAATGCCAGAATTATCTGATTTTGGCAGTAGATGATAACAAACAGAACCTCAACCTGATGTGTGAGTTTCTCGAGACTGAAGGTTTCCGCGTCTGCAAGGCTTATAATGGCAAAAGCGCCATCAAACAGGCAAAAGCGAAAAAACCTAACCTGATACTTCTGGATGTAATGATGCCGGATATAGACGGAATTGAAGTTTCGCTGAAGATTAAGGAGATTAGTACATTAAATGATGTTCCAATTATATTTATTACTGCACTTGATGAGGTATCCAACAAAGTGCGCGGCTTCGAAGCGGGCGGAATTGATTATATTACGAAACCCTACCAGATTGAGGATGTGCTTACCCGCGTTAAATCCCACCTGGTAATTTATGCGATAAGAAAAGAGCTTGAGCATAAAAACCAACAGCTTCTGCAGGAAATAGCTTTAAGAAAACGTACGGAGGAAGCTCTTGCGGCCGCTCATTCCCAACTCGAAGATAAAGTGAAATCCCGCACTAAAGAACTTAAAAAGGCAAACAGGCTTCTGCTTAAGGAAATAACCGAAAAGAAAATGTATGAAGAGCAGCTTATCCTGGCTAAGGAAAAAGCAGAAAAATCCGATAGGATTAAGTCAGAATTTCTTGCACAGATTTCTCACGAGATAAGAACTCCGATAAACACTATTTTTAACTTTACACGTCTGTTGCAGGAGGAACTTGCAACTGAAGCAAATGAGTTTCAGAAGGAATGCTTCGATCTGATTGAAAAAGCGGGAGATAGAATAATCAGAACTATCGAACTGATACTTAATATGTCGGAAATTCAGGCAGGCGACTTTGAAGGAGTCTTTAAAGAAATAAAACTTGGCGAGGATATGCTTAAAAAAATTTATCCCAAGTATCTTGATAAGGCACTGGATAGGAATCTTAATCTCTCACTTACATTGCCCGAAAAGGACTGCACTATTGTCGCTGATCAGTACTCTCTTGAACAGATTTTTATCAATCTGATTGATAATGCTATTAAATATACAAATAGTGGAAATATCGATATAAAATTATCAATGAATCAGCAGGGTAATACATGTATAATTATTTCTGATACCGGAATTGGCATCTCATCAGAATATTTACAGGATATTTTTAAGCCGTTTACACAGGAAGAGCAGGGATATACACGCAGATATGAAGGCAACGGACTCGGGCTGGCACTGGTTTACAAATATTGCGAGATAAATATAAGGTGGAAATACTTGTCGACAGCCTTAAGGGTACCGGAACTACATTTACTTTGATATTTCAGAACAGATAAAGTGAATACTTCATATATACTAAGATACCACAATATCAATGGAAAAGTTAAATCTGCCCTCACCGTAGATAAGAAAGTTCAGGAACTGAAATTCAGATAACGCATTCTGAACGCCAGCCTCTGTTTTCCCGGCACCAGGATACTATCCCAATTGTAACATAAGAATTTCTCTGACCTTTTGAGGAGTTACAAGCCTGCGGTCTCCAAATGCTTTCCAGCCTCTTTCTTCAAAACGAACTGCAATCTTCTCTATTGAGTCTTCCTGAACGTTATAATCTTTAAGCTTTGTCTTCACACCTAAAGATTCAAAGAACTCAACCGTCCTGGCAATGGCTTCATCAACCCTTTCCTCTTCACTTCCTTCCGTTATCTGCCATACTCTTTTGCCATACTGAAGAATCTTCTCTTTCTTTTCCTTTCTGAAAATCTTCCATAACCCTGGCAGTACAATAGCAAGCGTCCGAGCATGATCTATCTCATGCAAAGCGGTTAACTCATGCCCGATTCCATGTATTGACCAGTCCTGAGGTACTGCCATTCCAATAAGTCCGTTTAATGCTATCGTTGCTGACAACATTAAATTACTCATAGCATCATAATCTGCAGGATTAGCATAAACTTTTGGACCTTCCTCAACCAGCGTCTGCAAAATTGATTCGGCAAACCTGTCCTGCAAAGGAGTATTAACCGGATAGTTTACATACTGCTCAATTACGTGAACAAATGCGTCAACTACTCCGTTAGCTATCTGTTTCTTTGGTAGTGTTGCCGCTGCTTCGGGAAGAAGGAATGAGAATTTTGGGAAAGACAGGGGGGACATAAATGCCAATTTTTCATGCGTGGACTCTTTTGTTATTACTGAGCCGGAATTCATTTCCGAACCGGTTGCCGGTAAAGTAAGTATAACTCCAATCGGGACTGACCCTGCCGGCTTCGTTGCTCCGGTTAATATGTCCCATGGATCCGTACCTTCATATAAAGCAGCAACAGCAATAAATTTTGCAGCATCTATAACTGATCCGCCACCTATTGCAAGAAGCATATCAATTTTCTTTTCTCTTACTATTTCAACAGCTTTCATCGCTGTTTCATATCTCGGATTAGGTTCAATTCCGCTGAATTCATAAACTTCGTGATTTTTAAGAGCTGCAACAGCCTGCTTATAAACACCATTTTTATGGATACTCCCGCCTCCGTAAAGAATAAGAACTTTCTGATTAGTCGGGATCAAATCTCTTAGTCTCTTAAGCTGATCTTTTCCAAAAATTATTTTTACAGGGTTATAGAAATCAAAATTATCCATACAGAAACCTCCTTATAAATATTAATTTGAAACACCGGAATATATGCGGAACATGGTAGTTAAATATTATAAAACTTCATACTGTTGAAATTTAACAAAATTCTTCGTGAATATCTAAAATTATGGCAGGCAGAATGGATTAAAGTAATGTGTCTTATTATTCAGGCAGACAGCAACCGTGCAAGGTATAAATTATTAGTTGATTTAAGTTCAACTTATGTCCTGATTATTTTTATACTTGTGTGCAACAGTCTTCTCTAAACTTTAGAAATCACGCTGTTATACTCTCATATACTTTTACTCTTCATTAAAACTGATTCAATAGCTTTTTTTAGCTGCTCAGGCTGGTACGGTTTAGTAAGAAAGCCGTCCTGACAAACTCTATTTGCTCTTTCAACAGTATGACTATCTGAATTTCCCGTAGAAAATATTATTGGTATCGCAGACATTTTTAAAATTTGCCTTGCTGTTTCTATACCGTCAATTCCATTTCCTAAATTAATATCCATAATGACTAAATCAGGTATTTTTTCTTTTGCTATCTGAATTGCTATCTCGCCTGTCTTCGCATGCCCTACCACAGAATAGCCGAGCTTTTCTATAGCTCTTTTAATATATATTGATAGAACAAATTCATCTTCTACAATTAATATTTTTACTTTAGCCTTGTCTTGGTTCTCTAATTTTATCATTATTCTATCCTAAGAATGATTTTATATTCTGCCCCATTATTTTGAACTATATGATTTTAGTGCGCCACTTATCTCAGTCGGGATTCCAGATCCTTTATATGAAAAAATCTAAACATGAAAGAATGCAATTATTACCATGTTCCACTTTCATTCGTTACTTATTCCTTCGACATTCCTGCTTATCAGTTCTGCTGTACCCGTAATTATCTCCTTCAATGATTCTCCTGCCCGATTTGCAGGAACTTTCCCTTTCACTACTTCCGCCACGTCCCTTCTTTCATTGCAGGTAATGACACCTTTTTACAGGCGTAAATAACCGCGGCTTAAACAACAATTGGCAACGCGATATGAAATGTGCTCCCTTTTCCTTCTTCACTTTCGGCCCAGATTCGACCGCCGTGTGTTTTTACATACTCCGTGCAAAGCAACAACCCCAGTCCTGTACTTGGTTCTCCGTCAGTTCCTTTGTTTTTAACTGTTTCTCCAATTTTAAATAATTTACCTAAATTATCAGCGGATATCCCAATTCCGGTATCATTTACTGATATTATTACTTCTTTGCCGTCAGATATATTAGCTGTGATTTTGATTTCACCTTTGTGCGCAGTAAACTTTACCGCGTTGTATATAAGATTTCTAATAATCACATAAAACATATTTTCATCTGCGTTTATTCTTAGTTCTTCTGATACTTCATTACTAATAGTTATTCCTTTTTGAACAACTCTCTGCTCGACAACGGATATAGATTGTTCTACAATTTTATAAATATCTATCTCTTTAGGATTGAACTCTATTTGTCCCTTTTGCATACGCGCCCAGTCCAACAGGTTTTCAATCAGTCCATAAACATTTGAAATCGACCGGTGCATTGATTTTCCAATTTCTACAAGCTCATCTTTTGAAAATATATCCATGCCGGCGGACACCATTTCTGTCATGCCCAGAATACCGGAAAATGGACTTTTTAAGTCATGGGCAATTATATAAAATAATTTATCCCGATTCGCGATAATTTCTTTCATCTCTTCATTTTGCTTTTTTAATCTGTACTGGGCTTCTTTTAAGTCAATCTGTATCTTTATTCGGGATAGTATTTCCTTGGATTTGAAAGGCTTCAAAATATAATCGGCTCCTCCAATGTCAAAAGCCATTGAGATATCGCTTTCCTCGGTTTTTGCTGTCAGAAAAATAATCAGAATATCTTTTGTCTTCTCATTTTGTCTTAACTGCCTGCATACATCGAACCCGGAAATGCCAGGCATCATTACATCCAGAAGAATCACATCCGGCATCTTTAACTCTGCAATTTTAATTGTTGCTTCCCCTTTATCAGTTATTGAAAGTTTATAATATGGGCTTAGAACTGAGGCAACTAATTTTAAATTGACCGGATTATCATCAACAACTAAAATTGAATGTTTCATCTTTATTTCTGTTTTATATTATGAAAAATATTTTACTATTATAAATTATTTTTTAATTCTCTAAATATGACTGCTAAACTGTTTTAAATAGTACCAGGGTTCCTTCCAATATCAAAACCATTTCCGGTTGCTTTATTTCACTACGATATTTGAGTTTATATAGTGCTTCCTACGGTTAAAATTTCTCCTGGTTATCTTTTAAGTCAATCTGTGCCTTTACCCGGAAGAGTATATCACTGGCATTAAAAGGCTTCAGAATGTAATCAACTCCTCCAATTTCAAAAGCCTTCATTATATCGCTTGCTTCATTTTTTGCTGTCAGAAAAATAATCGGAATATTTTTTGTCCTCTCGTTCTTTTTAAAACGTACGCATAAATCAAAACCGGAAATATCTGGCATCATTATATCCAAAAGAATTAAATCCGGACGCTTAAACTCAGCAATCTTAATCGCTGTCGCCCCGTTATCAGTTATTGAAAGCTGATAATACGGGCTTAAAATTACAGCAGCTAATTTCAGGTTAACAGGATTATCATCAACAATTAAAACTGAACGTCTCATCTTCTGCTATTTTATATTGTGAAGAACAATTAACTCTTATAAATTATTTTTTATTTTTTGAATATGACTGCCAAAATGTCTGAGCAGTCTCTGAATTATTTCAATATCAAAACCATTTCTGGCTGATTTAATTTCACTGAGATAATTATTAAAATAAGGGATTTTGTTCGTGTTTATATATTTATCTAAATTGTTGATAAACACATCTATTTCATCCAACTCGAAAATTTCAGAAAGTTCTTTGACTTTATTCATAAAAACGGATTCCAGTTCTTCAATAACTTTCTTTAAAACAACCTTGTCAGAATCCGGCAGTCCGGATATCTCTTCCAGATTATCCCCGGGTTCTGCTTCATCCTCCGCTTTAACGATGGTATATGGGATAAATTTTACAAGTGCTGAGAATAATTTATTTTTAGATGTCGGTTTGAATACAAAATCATCAAATATCAGCAGATCGCTATTCTCTTTTTCAGATGACAATGATGCGGTAAACGCAATAATCGGAATTAAACTTGTTTCAGCATTGTTTTTTAATAATTCAGTTGCCGTTACTCCATCAATCCCCGGCATTCTGATATCCATAAAAATAATATCCGGCTTATATTTATTTGCCATTTCAATTGCTTCTTTCCCGTTATATCCTTCCAGTATCGTAAACGGCTGTTCCGCCAGAAACACTTTTAACAGTTCAATATTTTGAATTACATCATCAATAATCATAACAGTTTTTTGTTCAAACCGTATACTATTTGGCTGTATTTCAGATTCGGCCGATGAATCTACCTCGTAATCAAAATATTCTATGTTATTCAGATTAAGAGTAAACCTGCTTCCTTCATTTAATTTACTTTCAAGCCCGATTTTACCTCCCATTAGTTCAGCCAGACGGTTAGAAATAGCAAGTCCAAGCCCTGTTCCCGATGCATTCTGTGCGGCGGTCTGATATGCCTGACCGAACGGCTCAAATACTATTTTCTGATCATCTTCGGAGATACCAATTCCAGTATCTTCAATGATTATGGAAAAGTCAAAGATATTTTCATCTTTATGAAAATTATTAATTTTAACCGTACTCTTAATATAACCCTGCTTTGTAAACTTAATCGCATTGCCTAAGATATTTACTAAAATCTGACGGATTCTGATTTCATCTGCCATAATTGATTTCGGGAAATCAGGAGGGCATTCTACCAGCAACGCGAGTCCCTTGTCCTCAGCTCTGTTATTCAGGAGTAAAATAATATCGCCGATAAGCTTTTCAAGGTTAACTGCCACCAGTTTCATTGCCAGTTTTCCGGCTTCAATTTTAGATAAATCAAGAATGTCATTAATTAAGCGGAGTAATGATTTCCCGCTTGAAAAAATAGTCTTCAGATAACCTTGTGTAGTCTTGTCAGTTATACGGTTTAATAATATCTCCGAAAAACCAAGTATTGCATTCATAGGCGTGCGTATTTCGTGGCTCACATTCGCAAGAAACATAGACTTTGCTATATTCGCCGATTCGGCTTTTATTCTGGCTTCATCCAGGTCAATATTTACCGCAACTAATTCATCCGCTCTTTTCTCAAGAATACCTTTTGTATAGATAAGTTCCTCAAGTAAATTTTCAAGCTCCGACTCTGTCTGCTTTTGAACTGTTACATCCCAGTTAGTGCCTATCATGCGAAGAGGATTGCCAAGTGAATCGCGCTGCACCAGGGCCATAGCTCGTATGTTGTGAACAGTTCCATCTGCCCAGACAACACGAAACTCAGTATCAAAATCTTTTTCGCCACTGAGAGCCATCTGAATTTCCTTGTCTCCGCGCTCCATATCTTCAGGGTGCAGACCATTTCTCCAGGCTTCATAAGCCCCGCTGAAATTCTTTTCTTTAATTCCGTATAATGAATACATCTGCTCATCCCATATCAGCTTGTTATGGAAAACATCATAGTCCCAGATGCCAATACCGCCTGCCTGCACAGCCAGCGATAAACGATTGGTAATCCCTCTTAGTGCTTCATCCGCCTGCTGGCGCTTAGTTATATCCTGAGCAAGAATAAACATTACTTTACTTCCTCTCCAGATATAAGTGCCACCAACAATTTCAACAGGGAATATAGTACCATCTTTTCTCCTATGATACTCAAGCGGAATAACTATAGTCCCCTGGTTCAGTGCTTGCTTTACAACGGCATCTGACGACTGATGGTCTGAAGTAATATCATAAATAGTCATCCCCGATAGAAGTTCTTCTATACTGTAACCATACATTGAACAATACGTATTATTCACTTCAAGAAATTTGAGAGTCTCTAAATCGAAAATGCAGATAGCATAAATTTCATTGGTAAATATCGTCCTGTATTTCCCTTCGCTTTCACTTAAATCCCTGGTTAATTCTTCAGCTAACTTACGCGCCCTGATATTAGTATTTATGAGAACCAGATAAAGTACGGATAATAAAAAGCTCACAATTGCTCCGCCCGTTGCATTGGACCATACTTTGCTGTAATCTAAACCTGATGAAACGGAATCATACTGGGTAAACCGTAAATACCATTGATGTCCGTTGAAGGAAACAGGAACGCTCAGAGAGAACAATGGAGAAACAACAGCTTTCTTATTATCGCTTATTTCCTTACTGTCATTGTCATAAAGTAACGAGTTTACGCTATATAAGGGGTTGTCAAATATTTCCAGGCGTATATGCTTTTCTTTAATGCTTCCGTAACCGCCAAGTATTCCCGACATCATATCATCCATCCTGTAAGGGCTGTACGCCCAGCCCCGGATTGCACGCCGGCGCTCCTCAGTAGTTGTGACCGGCATTCCTTTCATATAAACCGGAACATACATAAGCGTTCCCGACTGAACTCCCTTACTGGTTTCCTGAACAAGCGTAATCTTCCCTGAAAGAGATGCGACATTATAATCCCTGGCTTTTTCCATTGCCGCTCTGCGGATTGGTTCGGAAAACATATCATAACCGAAAGCACGCAGGTTCCTGTCGGCGAATGGTTCCAGATATATAATTGATGTATATATATCTCTTTTTCCTTTCGGTCTCACAAAGTAATTCGGGAATCCTTCGCTTTGTATTTTCTTCTCATGCAGAGCTAACTGATCCGGCTGAATGATCATTGAATACCCCACTCCCTGGATACCCGGAATATTCTGCTCAATCTTCTGGAGCAAATAATAACTCCGCCATCTGTCCCTGTTTATTCCGTCTATATCTGTAGAAATAAAAGCGGCTCCACTCCTGAGTAATTGAGAGTGCGTGTGCAGTCTCGCGGATACCTTATTTTTAAGTTCATTACAAATAAAATTAAACTCTTTTTCCGCATCTCTTTCTACAACACTTTTTACCATAAAACTGAATGTTAACGTTAAAAGCAGACCTCCGATCAATACAGCAAAAGCCCGCCATAATTGCTTTTTCTCCTGCCGCCAGATAGTTCTGTTCTTAGAAACTTTCATTAATAAATTGAAGATAAAGTTTACACGCGATTGGTTAGAACCATTAATAGACATACCAAACTCTTTGTGAAAATTAAAATATTTTAGTTTTTGTGACTTTCAGACTAACTATTCGATTCTTTTTAAGATTTGAGTTATAAAAGTAATAAATTTTAGAAAAAAAAACACTATAAATATTACCAGTTCAAAGATACATTATTTTCAACCTAATATACAAGAATTCGGCAGGCAGTATATTCATAGGAATTTTTCATTGACAATGCGCAGTATTATGTCTATATTTGTGTTATAAATATCGCGGGGTGGAGCAATTGGTAGCTCGTCGGGCTCATAACCCGAAGGTTCCAGGTTCAAGTCCTGGCCCCGCTACTACAAAAAGCTGAAAATGACAAATTTTCAGCTTTTTTCTTTTTAAACAATTTTCCCGCTTTTGATAATTGCCTGGTGAAAATTTAAGTTTACTAAGCATTTTTTTTTTTGTGATTCAGAGCATTTAAGAGCCTGATTTTAAAACTGAAAAACCCGGCTAAGTGAAACAAAGCTACCACATCTTATAAACTTACATCAGATTTTTCAGTAATAATTTCTCTATGCTAAGTGGCTGTTGTCTCATCCGAAACTTAATGTTCCTGCTTTCGATTGTCAAAAGTCTGGATAAGAATATATTATCGCACAACGACTTTAGACTATCACGCAATAATATTATAACCCGGCAACAGAACTAAATGGTTTGCCACAACTGCTCCGGACTATCACGCAACGACTTTAGACAGATTTACAACGACTTTAGACTATCACGCAACAATATTATAACCCGGCAACGGAACTAAATCGTTTGCCACAACTACTCCGGACTGTTTTACAACGACTTTAGACTATCACGCAAACACTTTAGGCGGCCATACAACGACTTTAGACCTCCCCGCAACGACTTTAGACCATCACGCAACAATATTATAACCCGGCAACGGAACTAAATCGTTTGCCACAACTACTCCGGACTGTTTTACAACGACTTTAGACTATCACGCAAACACTTTAGGCGGCCATACAACGACTTTAGACCTCCCCGCAACGACTTTAGGAGTCCATGCAACTACTCCGAACCATCGCGCAAACACTTTAGGTGGCCACGCAACAACTTTAGACTGCCGCACAACGACTTTAGACCTCCCCGCAACAACTTTAGACCATCACGCAACAATATTATAACCCGGCAACGGGATAAAATGGTTTGCCACAACTGCTCCAGACTGTTTTACAACGACTCCAGACCATCACGCAAACACTTTAGGCGACCATACAACGACTTTAGACCTCCCGCAACAGCTTTAGGAGTCCATGCAACTACTCCGAACCATCGCGCAAACACTTTAGGCGGCCACGCAACAACTTTAGACTGCCACGCAACGACTTTAGATGCTCCTGCAACTACTCCGGACTACTTTGCAACTACTCCAGACCCCGGTGTCAGAACCTGACAAGCCGGCAACAGGACTATCCGCTTCGCTACAACGACTCTGGAAAATTTTACAACGACTTTAGACTACCCCGCAACGACTTTAGAGGAATTTACAACAACTCCAGACTATCACGCAACGACTTTAGACGAATTTACAACGACTCCAGACTATCACGCAACGACTTTAGACGAATTTACAACAACTCCAGACTACCCCGCAACGACTTTAGACAAATTTACAACGACTCCAGACTATCACGCAACGACTTTAGACGAATTTACAACAACTCCAGACTACCCCGCAACGACTTTAGACAAATTTACAACGACTCCAGACTATCACGTAACGACTTTAGAGGAATTTACAACAACTCCAGACCATCACGCAACGACTTTAGAAAGATTCACAACGACTTTAGAAAGATTCACAACGACTTTAGAGGATTTGCAACGACTTTAGACTGCTATGCAGGGACTTCAGGTTACCCCGCAAAAATTTTAGGAGTCCCCCGATAGAGGGTGTAAATATTTTTGTGTAAATGAAAAAATCAAAGGTCAGAGATATTTAGAAATCCTGTCCTCAAAAGTAACAGAAAATTGAGAAATAACATAAGCCCAATTTCTGACGGGTAGCCATTTTTTAGCAATACCCTTATAAGCTAGGTAAATTATTTTTGTCAGCGACTCATCGTTAGGAAACTGAGTTTTTGCATTTATAATTTTTCTGAACCGGCTATGTAAAGATTCTACTGCATTGGTCGTATAAATAATCCTGCGTATGTCCTCGGGATACTGAAAAAATACCGACAGTCCGGTCCAGTTATTTCTCCATGACTTAATAACAACGGAATACTTCTTTCCCCATTTCGATTCAAGCTGATCCAGATTAAAAAGTGCGGAGTCTTCCGTAGGAGCATTATAAACCGGTTTAAGGTCACTCATGAACTGCTTTTTATCCCTATTGCCGTTAATATCGATGCCTGAACAGGTGTAAGCTGCTTTAGTTATTACTCTTCCGTCTTCCCTTACCTTGTAATGGATGGCATCGAGAAACATAATCGGGTATATGGATTCAAGCGGTCTCGACTGCCATTGTCTGACCATTGTTACGATTGAATCAGTACTATTTGATACTGACGCAGGACTGAATTTTAATCCGTAAATTTCCTCATATGTGGGACTGAATGTCGCGGGTGGACATTCCTTTGGCATACATCGATATTATCTTGTCCTCAAGTTCTCCGAGTGTCCTCTGATGCTTTGGAATTACGACAGGCTCAAACTCTCCCGCTCTGTCGCGGGGAATGGAAACCTTCATTTCACCTTCATCCGTTTTTAAGGTCTTCTGCGATTTGCCGTTTCGGCTGTTGCCTGTATTGTTCCCCTCCGGAGAATGTCTGTTATATCCGAGGTGTTCGGACATCTCTGCTTCAAGCAGTTGTTCAAGAGAGTTTTTAAGAATATCCTTAATCGCTCCATTTTTTCCCATCAGATCCTGATAAGTTTTTGCTTCGGAAAGTTTCTTTCTAAATTTGCCGGTTATCTCTTCGCTAAGATTAACCATCCGGTTTGTGTCCGTTGTATCTTTGTGAATCACGGATTAAAAGGATCACACGGATTCCACAGACAAGGGCAGGGAGAGGGAGTAATCGGTGTTTTTCTTAATCTTACTCATATTACGCAAAATTGTCAGAACTGTGATTCTTATGATAACGCAGATCATTAACTGCTTTGCCTTTGCCTTAATCTCTGACTGTTGCGGATTTTATCGTCATGGGTTAAATCCCATGAGATCACATCTTCCCGCATTTGGTTAATATTCCGCAAAATATTATTTAAGATTATAGAAAAGGAACAGATTTATTCCTGTTTATCTTACTGGCATTTAGATTGTACGCATTTTGTAGTTTTCAGAACACTATTGTTTAGCTATACAACAAATAAACATAAAGAAATATGCCTTTTAAAATATTACAACTGTTACTCATGCTCGCGCTAATCAGCGGCTGTAAAACCACATCGACCGTTTCTAATCCGGTAGTTCCTGTGACTACCGGTATAGCAGGGAATGTTACTTCATTTATTACAGGCAATCAGATTTCACAGGCAACGATTACTACTACTCCCGCAACTAATTCAGTTACAACTGATATTTACGGTGATTATATACTCGATAACATTGCTCCCGGTTCATATAAAGTTACGGCTTACAAGACAACCTTCGACAGCTCTACAATCAGCGTAACCGTAATAGCCGATAAGACTACAAGAGCTGATATAGCTATAAAACCAACAACACCTGTCTCTCCGGGACGACTGAGAGGAGTTGTCATAAATGCAGCGACTGATTCGGTTATCTCTGATGCCAATGTCTATACGGTTACAAAACCGTACTATACGACTAAAACAAACGCATCAGGCGTATATGATATGACAGGGATTAGCCCCGGTTTTTATGACCTTGCAGTTGAGAAATTTGGCTTTACTACAAAAACTATTAAAATCACCGTTGTTTCTGACAGTATCCAGATTATTGACTTCTCACTTCAGCCAATATACGGACGTATAACAGGAAAGGTTACGGATTCTACAAACACGGGTATAGAAGGAGTCAATATCAGTTCAACCCCGCCATCCGGTTCCGTTTTAACCGATTTTTCAGGTCATTATACAATTGAGAACCTGGCAAAAGGCATTTATAAAATTACGACAAGTAAGACAGGCTATGTTGCAGGTTCTGTTTCAGTAAGTGTGCTTGAAGGCAGGACATCCATGGGAGATTTTGTATTGACAAAAAGTGCGACCGGTAAATGAAAATACTCGCACAATATAAACTGTTTTTCTTTATTATATTATTCCCCTGTCTCCTGTATGGACAGAAAAAGACAAAAACGCCTCCACCCCCTCCTCCGCCTCCTCCAAATTACTTAAAAACAGGAGATGATTATTACTCGAAGGAGAACTATAAGCAGGCACTCGAATCATATAATCAGTTCCTTAAAGACAGCATGGAAACTGCCACACTTTCGTTCGGACTTGGAAGAACGTATCTTAAACTTGGAGAGTTTGAAAAAGGTATGAGTTATCTTAACAAAGCCGCCAGGAAAGATGAAAGGTTTAATGAATATCTCTTAAACCTGGATTATAATGATATTCCGATTAGTGTTTTCAGGCTTAATTCCATGAGCGATAAGCTTATCCGTAAAATATCGAATGGTATCAGGGTATCGCCTGTATATTTTTCATCTCAGGTTGTCAGCGGAGTAACAGATAAAATTACTTTACTTCCGGTCTGGAATGCATCTGCTCCGGTTTCAGGTTATGGTGCGGAGGTAAGTTTTTATTATAATCCGCTGAGTGTTTCATTAGCCTATATGTCAGGGCAGGGTGACATGACTAATCTTGCAACAAAAATTGCACTCCCTCCATCTATACCGGGGCAGGCGGCATCAATACTTAATACAAATATTCAGGTTACTTCAATTTCGGGAACAATCGCCTGGACTCCCGCCGTTGTTCTCTGGGGTTATGTTTATCCTTTCTGTGGAGCTTCTTTTTTAATAAATCAATATACAAACAAGATTTCAAAATCATATAGTATCATTTGTCTTGACGCAGGTGCAATGATAAAATATAAAGATATGTTTATTAAGGGAAGTCTTATGCAACCACTTGATAATAGTGTATTTGAAAACCAGGCGCAGTTACAGGCGGGAGTATTATTTAACCTGGTTAACTAATCTGTATCACGGATTAAACGAATTAACGGATTCCACAGATTAAGGCAGGGCAGAGGTTTTAATTGCATTGACATGGATTTGATAGTTATGGATTTTTATTTTATTTCGTCCGATAATCCGTTAAATATGCGGTCAATTTTATGATAAAATTATACAATAATAATATAAAAGAAAATAAAACAGGAGTTTCTGCATTCAGAACTGCGTTCTTATTATTCTTTATCTTTCTGGCTACCTGTCAGAATATCTATGCAATGGAAAATATTATTTCCATAAATGATACTCTTCCGGGATGGACATACAAAAGAACAAACAGTTCACATTTAATCGCCATACAGCTTTCAGTTAACGTTGATATAGATGGTTCCGGATTAGAAGCGGGTGATTATTTAGGTGTTTTTTATAGTAACAACGGCGCATCTGTCTGCGCGGGTTATGTTAAATGGGAAGGTGACAAGAATGTGGCAATGACCGCCTGGGGCGATGATGCTTTAACTACTCAGAAAGACGGATTTGCTGCTAACGAAGCTATGCAATGGAAAGTATGGAAGAAAAGCCGGCAACAGAGTTATAGCACAGTTGTTTCTTATAAAAACGGACCGGGGGTCTTTACTTCCAATGCACTTTCTGAACTGGGTGCTATTGTTTCTGTCAGCACCGCACATCCAGGCTGGTATCCACCGACTACGGGGCAGTCTCATATCATTGCAATTCCGCTGGATATTCAGCCATCGATAAAAGGAGTACCCCTTAAAAGCGGCGATTATATCGGCGTGTTTTATGATTCAAGCGGTACGCTTGCGTGTGGCGGCTATGTCCGGTGGGATGGTCTTTCGAATGTCGCTGTAACTGCTTACGGCGATGATGCTTCAACTCAAAAAAAAGAAGGTTTTTCTACCAATGAAAAATTTAAGTGGAAACTATGGCGCCTTTCGGACAAAACTGAATTTTATGCTGTAGCTACTTACAGGAACGATCAGCCTAACGATAGTCTTTTCGCTGTAAGCGGACTAAGTTCCCTCTTAACATTAATTGAAACCGCTTACATTCCGCCCGATACTACGCTCAGCAACGATAGTTCGTTTGTAATAAATACGGGAGATATAGCATTCGGTAATATTAATAAAATCAGCAGTTACAGAATATTCTCAATTCCGGGTCTCTCACTTTTGGATGGAATGCCGATTAATTTTGAAGATGTGATTTTCCCCGATGCACCCAGAACAAACTGGCTGGCTTTTAAAACAGACGGAGATGGTAACCTTACTATTTATAATGAATCAAACAAAGGCGAGTTTGTATTTACAGCCGGCAACGCATTCTGGGTTATAAGTAAAAATAAAATCAGGCTTGATGCTCTCTGGGTAAAATCTGCACAGGTTTCTTCTGATAATACGTATTCTATTGCTCTGCACAGGGGCTGGAATATGATATCAAATCCTTTCCCGCGCACGGTTGACTGGAATAATGTTAAAAGTGCAAATTATCCTAAGGTTTCCGACCCGATATGGGCTTATAGTGTTGATGGGAAATATGTTAAGCCCGCAAAAATGCAACCTTTTAATGGATATTATTATTACAACAGAAAAAACCTCGATTCGCTTAAAATCCCTTATCCGTTGATTACAAAAGTCTCTATAGACACAACACCCGGAACTGAAAGTAATTCTTTTTCACTCATGCTGTATAAAAATGAAGAACTTTCCGGGCAGGTCTCGATTATTTTTGATAAGACCTCATCCGAAGGGCAGGACGACCTTGACCAGTTTGCTCCGCCTCATAATTTTAACCAGGATGATATTTACCTTTATAATGATAAGTTCGAATCTCCATGGAAAGCACTTGCTTCTGAATCAAGAAATAATTTTGACGCGGGCGAGGTCTTTACAGTAAAAATAATAACCGGCAGTCAGGATAGTTATAAATTAAAGACACAGGGACTGGAGCGGTTTAACGGATACGAAATCATGCTCTTAAATATCCTTAACGGAAATAGTTATGATTTGAATAAAGAACATGAAATCAACTTAACCGGTCAGTCAGGTTCGCAGGATTACAGACTTATTATCGGGAAGAAAGAATACAGCGATAAAATGATTAATGAATACTCTCCAAAGGAATATCTTCTGTGGGGTAATTTTCCCAATCCATTTAACCCTTCTACGAATATCAGCTATTACCTGCCGTATGAGAGTAATGTAAATATCCGTATTTTCAATATGCTGGGCGAAGAGGTGGCAAATATAAATAACGGGCTGATGACCTCCGGAAATCAGAAGACTGTCTGGAATGCAGGTAACTTTCCTTCGGGAATCTATTTATTTATACTCGAAGCAAAGTCATCAGACGGAAGCAGGGGTTTCAAAGCATCAGGGAAGTTATCTCTGCTTAAGTAGGATTATCCGGGATATTAATTTGCAGGTAATGTTATTTCGTAATCTTACTGTAGTTACATTAAAAAGATACTGTTTTTCAGTACTTAAACACCCGGACGTTTTTTTTTGACCGGATTATCATTTGGATAACAGATGAATGAATACATCTTCAAGCGTAGGAACAATTTTATCAATACGCTTTACGCTGATTAATTCTTTCTTCATCAGAATAGATTTAATCTGTTCTTCCCCTGTGTACAAATCATTAACCGCGATATGCATGTTATTGCCGAAGATAGAAACTTCATCTACAAATTTTTCTTTTTCGAGCGCTTCCATAGCGTTCACTACGCGGTCGCATTCAATCTCAAGGATTGTGCTCCTGAGATAATTTGTTTTAAGCTCCTTCGGGTTCCCTTCAGCGATTATTTTCCCTGCATTGATTAAAATTATATTATTACAGAATTCCGCTTCTTCAAGATAATGAGTTGTTACAAATACAGTTATTCCCTGAGATGACAGTTCGTTAATAAGGTCCCAGAAGTTTCTTCTTGATATCGGATCAACGCCACTTGTAGGCTCATCGAGGAAAACAATTTTCGGTTCATGAATTACGGCCGTGCTAAGAGCCAGCCGCTGTTTAATGCCACCGGGAAGCGACTGAGTCAATATCTTCTCTTTGCCTTCAAGGCTGGCTACTCTTAGCGCCCACTTCTTTCTTTCTTCCAGTTTATGATTAGAAAGACCGTAAACTCCTCCGAAGAAGTTAATATTTTCTTCTACCGTAAGGTCGTTATACAGGGAAAACTTCTGGGACATATAACCAATCTGCGTTTTTACCTTGTCGGGCTGATTCTTAATGCTGAAACCCCCAACGCTTGCATCGCCGCTCGTTGGCTCTATAATCCCGCAGAGCATTCTTATTGTTGTCGATTTACCCGCGCCGTTGGCTCCGAGGAATCCAAATATCTCACCCTGCTTTACATTGAACGAAATATCATCAACCGAGACAAACTTCCCGAACTTTTTTGTAAGGTTCGTTACTTCTATTGAATTCATCAGAAGATCCTTCTGCCTATTGATTTCTCCAGCTTCGTCCTGGCTATTGCATAATCGACAATTGCATTATTGTAATTAGTTTCAGCCTGCAAGGCCAACGTCCCGGCATCGATAATATCTGTACTGGTTGAAAGTTGCTGGTTGTACTTATCATTAATTATCCGGTAATTTTCCTTTGCCTGCTCAACTGTCTGCCTGCTTACTGTTATTTTTTCAAACGCGCGCTGATAAGTCAGATAGTTTGAATAAACTTCAAGCTCTACGGCTTCATTTAGCTGGCTGAGCAATGTTTCCGTCTGAAGCGCATTCTGTTCTGCCTGAACTGTCTGCGATGAAGTGTAACCCCAGTTCCATACATCCCAGCTTAACGACATTCCCACATCCCAGCTGTCCCTGAACTGGTTGACAGGCGGCTGGTAACGTGAGTTAGGCTGATTATAATAATAATTTGCGTTCAGAAATACCAATGGCATCCAGCCGGACTTAGCAGCATTAACGACTTCATTGCCAGCATCAAGCCTGAACTTTAGCGACTGAAGTTCTCCACGGTTTTCTTTTGCTTCTTTTATAATATCCTCATATTTGTAAACTTCCGCTTCTTTATCCTCAGATGCCTGAAGATTATCGGCTTCAATTTCAGTCGGAGCGTTCATCTGAAGACCGAGCGCCTGGTTAAATGCTATGCGCGCAATATCCGTATTGTTCGTGGCTTCTATCTGCTGAAGTTTTGTATTGGAATAAACTACTTCAAGCTTTAACACATCATTCCGCGTAACCAGCCCGTTCGCGAGATTATTCCTCGTATCTTCAAGATGCTTTTGGTTCTGAACAAGATTTTCATTGAGCAGTTTCAACAACTGCATTGCCTTGTAATATTGCCAGTAATAAGACTGTATCTTAAAAGCCGCCTCATTAATATCCTTTGTATAATCTGTCGCCACGGCTTTATTATTTAGTTCGGCGGCATTTTTCAATGAAGATAACCTGAATCCTGTAAATACCGGTTGCTGAAGCGATAGTTTTAGATTGTAATTATCAGGAATGACATCCGATATTTTAATCGGGCGCGGAGAAAATGGAGTCTGCACCTGAAAAGCCGGCACGTTGCTAAGGCGGGTATAACCAGCCTGAAATTTCACCTGCGGTAGCATCTGTGAATTTGTTTCGGCAATCTTTGCCCCGGATGAGAGTACTTTTGACTGGGATATTCTTAAATCCTTACTGTTCTTTAGTCCCAGTTCTATGCTCTGCCGCAACGTCAGCTTCTGCGCGGTTAAAATTGCCGAAAGTATCAGCAACAGTAAAATTACTTTTTTCATATAGTTAATTTCCTTCAATTCTTACTGATTAGTACTGGTTATCAGATGAATAAACACATTCTCCAATGAAGGAGGAATTCGCCTAATATCGTTTATAATTATTGAATTGTTTGTTAATAAATCTTTTATTGGCCACCGGTCTTTTTCCCAGCTGTTAACAACTACGTTTAATCTGTCTCCGAACATTTGCGCTTCATATTCCGTCTGTTCTTTAATAAGCTTGTATGCTCCACGTATCGGGTTGCAGACGATCTCAATTACTTCCTTATCAATCGAGGATTTAATATTCTGAGGCGTGTCGAAGCTGATGATTTTTCCTTCAGTCATAAGCGCTACGCGGTTGCACCTTTCCGCTTCGTCAAGATATGGAGTAGTCATAAATATTGTTATTCCATCTTTCATCAGATTTGCAAGTATCTTCCAGAAATCTCTGCGCGAAACGGGATCAACGCCTGTGGTAGGCTCATCGAGATAAATTATTTTCGGTTTATGAATAAGAGTACACGCGAGCGCGAGCTTCTGTTTCATGCCGCCCGACAGGCGGTCGGCAAGTCTGTCGCGAAACAAAGTCAGTCTTGTAAACGCAAGCAACTCATCGCGCCTTGCCCTGAAATTCTTTACTCCGTGAATATCTGCAAAGAATTCTATGTTCTCATCGACTGTCAGATCGCCATAAAGACTAAAACGCTGCGACAGATAACCAATATCTTTCTTTATCTTTTTCTTATTCTGAAGTAAATTAAGTCCCAGTATCTCAGCCGAACCCTCATCCGGGTCCATCAAGCCGCAAAGTATTCTAATCGTAGTAGTCTTCCCTGCGCCGTCTGGGCCGACAAGACCGAACATCTCGCCACGGTCAACGTCAAGGCTGATGCCGTTAACCGCGTGGATATCGCCGTAGCTTTTCTTCAGATTATTTATTTTTATTGCTGTTTCCATTGTCTGCTTATTCTTAAAGCCTGATAACAGCATCGGCGGGCATACCGGGCTTCAGTTCAAAATTTGGATTGTCTGCTTCTATCTTAACGGCGAAAACAAGCTTTGTGCGTTCATCCTTTGTCTGAATATTTTTCGGAGTGAACTCAGCTTCCGGTGATATATATATAACCCTGCCTTCGTATGTCTTATCAGGGAAAGCATCGACAGATACCCGAGCTGTCTGTCCAAGCTTTACTTTCCCAAGCTCTTCTTCCGATACATATATAATCAGTTCCACAACGCTTAAGTCGGATATCTTTAGCAATGACGAAGATGGATTAACCGTTTCGCCTGCTTCAATGAATTTCTTTGCTACTACTCCGTTAACCGGCGTGATAACATAACTGTCGCGGATATTCTTTCTGAAAATGTCTGCGCTTGCGGCGGACTTCGCAAGATTAGCTTCCGCCTGGCGCAGTTCATCGGGACGGGCTAAGTTTTTCATCTTACGAAAGTTTTCCTGTGCGCCGTTCAGTTGTGCCTGCGATACCTGATATCTTAACAAAGCATCTTCATACTGCTTTTTTGTAATCGAATTTGAATTATAAAGACTGTTCATTCTCTCTTTATCGATAGAAGCCTGCTCAAAATTAACCTGCGCCTGTTTTAACGCTTCCTGTGCCTGGGCAATATCTTCCGCACGTGCGCCTGATTTTAGCAATCTGAACTGTGCTTCGGCAAGGTCTTTCCCTGCCACAGCCTGCTTAAGCTGTATGTCAGACATTTCATGATCTATGGTGAGAAGCGTATCGCCCGTCTTAACCAGGCTACCTTCGTCCTTAAGTATTTCCTCAATCTGACCCGATACTTTAGAACTTATAGTAATATTAGTCGCTTCGATGATGCCCGAGGCTTCAATTTTGTTTTTATCCTTTCCGCCACATCCCCACGTAAATGATATTAAAAGCGCTAATGAAATTATTCCGGTTTTCATTGGTCTGTCCTGTTTTTTGTTTTATTTAATAATTTTCTTCCCTTATCGGTAAGTATGCCGTTTATTAAGATTGAAAAAGTAACTTCAAGAGCCTGATTAAAAGAAAATTTATTATGTATCAGGAAGTCCGGATTAACTACTCCGTTAACTGAAGAGATAAAAACCGGCAATACAATTTCGATTGGCAAATTTTCAAAATATCCTTCTTCGATGCCCTGCTTAATTATCCTTTTCAGATTAGCGTTCAGTTTTTTCGACCTGAACTCTTCGACCTTCTTCCAGACAGCCGGCGCGTGAAGCTTCATATCGGTCAGCCAGCGTTCACCACCAACCTGTTTTACATTAGTTCCGATTATTAGAAGCATCCCGATGATCTTTTCAACTGCGTTGCCCTCGCCAAGTATTTCCTGCTCCATTTTCTGCGAGATACCGGATATTATTTCAGTAACAATAGCCTCGACAAGCTTTTCCTTTGATTCAAAATACTTATAAATGGTCTTCTTGCTCATCGACAGGTCTCTTGCCAGTTCGTCCATTGAGGTTCTGTAAAAACCTGCCTGCATGAACTTCTCTTTTGCAAGTCCGAGTATTTTTTCTGAGTCTTCCATACCTTTCCGTAGAAACTATTTTCGTTTTATTGGTTTCCAAATTAACAAACAAGAACTAATATGTCAATAGTGGTTCTTGTTTGTTATTCTTTATCGTCTTATATCTGTGAGAATTTCTGATAAAACTTTTGGCATTTTATTCGACATTTACTCCTACGAAGCGAATAACAACAGCTTCGCCAATGTGGTATGTTCCTTCATTTAGCATTATGGTTTCTTTTGCAAGCAACCTGGAGTCGAGGTCGGAATAATCATTAACCGCATTTTCAAGCGAGTAAAGCAGTCCCTCTTCTTTTGGTCCGCCGGAGGATTTGCCAAGCTGATCCTTATCGAAACATTCAAGTATCAGCGTTCCGCCAGGTTTAAGAGCATTGATTACTTTTTTTGCAATATGACATCTTAAATTATCTCCCATGTGAACATAAATAAGTCCGATGGCATCATAATAATTTAACGGCAAACCGATATCTTCCAGCGGGTGAATCGAATAGTTAATACTTACACCGTTGAGTTTAGCAAGGCTCATAGCTTTTTCTTTGCCTGATTCGCTAAAGTCATAAGCGTCCACGCTCCAGCCCTTTGATGCTGCATAGACGCCGTTGCGCCCTTCGCCTTCAGCCAGAAGCAGTATCTTCCCCGCAGGAAGCTTACCTAATTGTTCTTTAAAAAATTCATTTGGTTCCGAACCATAAGCAAACCCGTTTTCCGAAAATCTTTCATTCCATTGCTCTTTCATTTATTCCCTTCTTCTTATTTGTTGCGACTTTTAATTTAGACACAAAGTTCAATGGGTGAAACTAATAAAATTATAAGACTATTCAAATTATATCAATGACTATTATGCCTGTTCACTAATAATGCACATGACATAATTGTTATTTGTGAGAACTCAGCCAGGCGTTTCCTTTTCGCCTGTTTTCATCCCCCAAATAATGAAAACCCGGGACTTAAAGCCTTGTATACAGCCAAAAATTTAACGATTAAAATTGCGAAGAGATATAATTCTGTTTATGTATAAATTCATTCAATCCACATGCAAAATCTGCCTGTCTGGAATAATAATTCATAAGGGAAAAACAATAGACAGGAAGTATTGTTATGCTGACAGAATTAATAACACGAAGCAGGAAAAGTCCACAGAGTTAAATGATTTTAATTTGCATCTATCTGAATTGAAGTTTATTTTAGGTGTAAGATTTTCAATTATTCATGGAATTTATACTTATACTGTCAGGGAATGGATTTCCACTACTCCGGCTTGTTAGTATTTTTCTTAACTACAATTCAGACTGTATGCATAGGTTTTTAGTTGTCTGTAAATTATTATATTGTAAATTTATTCTAACCTAAACAGCAAAATAAAGTAAATCAATCAAGGATGCCATTGTATGAGTAAGATGTTATTAAATTTGGGACATAAATTTCGTGGAACTGATAAAAAAGGTTCGAATGATGCAGAAGCATATTACAATCAGGGAATTGATAAAGATAACGTACAAAACTACAGCGAAGCAATAACGAATTATACTGAAGCAATTAAGATTAATCCTGATTTTGCAGAGGCATATTACAAGCGAGGGGTTGCTAAGTATAACGCAAAAGATTACAACGGAGCAATCTCGGATCTTACCAAAGCAACTGAACTTAGGCCTGTTCTGGCAGAGGCATATTACTACCGGGGGATTGCTAAAGCTGCAATGCAAGACTATAGCGAGGCAATAAATGATTATACTGAAGCAATTAAGATTAAGTCTGATTTTGCAGAAGCATATTACTACCGGGGGATTGCTAAAGCCCGCACAAACGATTGTAAAGGAGCAGTAGCTGATTATACCGGAGCAATTAAATTTAAGTCTGATTTTACAGATGCATATTATGAGCGAGGGAGGGAGGGAGATAACTTAAAAGACCACAAAGAAGCAATAGCTGACTATACTAAAGTAATTGAAACTATTCCTGATTTTACAGATGCATATTACTACCGGGGAATTGATAAACATCTTACAAAAGATTATATCGGAGCAATAGCTGATTATAATAAAGCTATTGAACTTAAGCCTGTCTATGCAGATGTATATAACAACCGGGGCTTTGCTAAAGCTGCAATACAAAACTATAAAGAAGCAATAGCTGATTATAATAAAGCTATTGAAATTAAGCCTGATTTTGCAGATGTATATAACAACCGGGGAAATGCTAAAGCTGCAATACAAGATTACAAAGGAGCAATAACGGATTTTACTAAAGCAATTGAAATTAAATCTAGTTATGCAGATGCACATTACAACCGGGGACTTGCTAAAACTCTCACAAATGATAATATCGGAGCAATAGCTGATTATAATATAGCAATTAAATTTAAGCCTGATTATGCAGATGCACATTACAACCGGGGGGTCGCTAAATATAATATGAACGATTACAACGGAGCTAAATAAGACTGGGAAAAAGCAGGTAAACTTGGGATTGATAAGGCTTATGATTTGATAAAAGAGTACTGCGAATAGACGTTTAACTTTTATTTATTTTCTTAAACAAACCATGAGTGATTTATGAAAACTGTCTCAAACCTAAGTCTTAGTTTAATAATAACCTCAATGATGTTTATTTCTTCCTGCACAAAAAAGGATAACCCCGTAATAGTTTAATTTTATATTGGTAAATTGGATTGCTGGCAATGAAAAGACCTGCGCAAAACCAGAGAGACCTCCGATGTTCATTGTAACTCGTTTTGTTCATCTATCATTCTTTTTATTTTGTTAGATGATACATTATTTGCTCTATATCTTATACGGATTTTATCTTCATCATAAACCGCTTCAATCACATCAGCAAGAGAATAGATTCGAGCAACTATCTTTGAGTCGTTTATACTAAGCTCCAATGATTCTTCCCTGAATGATTCTTCTATACAGCGGACTATTCTCTCTTTAAGCCCGGCGATATTTATATCTTTCTCCGCCGAAATGAAAAGACTATTCTCATACTTCTGCGTTATCGAATCCATCAGGCTCTGGTCTTCAAGGGCATCAATCTTGTTAAATATCTTAATCTGAATTTTCGTATCCGCTCCCAACTCCTTAAGCGTCTGCTCCACAACAGCTATATGTTCCTCAAAAAAAGGATGAGATACATCAATAATATGAAGAACAATATCAGTTTCGCGCACTTCATTAAGCGTGCTCTTAAACGATGCAACAAGATGATGGGGCAGTTTGCGAATAAAACCAACAGTATCACTAAGCAGAACCGTCTGGTTATTGCCCAGATCGAGCGAACGGGTAGTAGAATCAAGCGTGGCGAAGAGTTTATTCTCAGCCAGCACGCCTGCCTGCGTAAGCAAATTAAGCAAAGTGGATTTACCGGCGTTTGTATATCCTACGAGCGAAGCCTTGTACTGGTCTTTCCTGCCCGTGCTTTTCGTAACGCGCTGAAGCTCTATTTTTTCCAGCTTATCTTTTAGCATACTGATACGGGTTCTGATCATACGGCGGTCAGTTTCAATCTGAGTTTCGCCAGGTCCCTTTGTCCCGATACCGCCATACTGTTTGGAAAGATGTGTCCAGGCTCGTGTCAGACGGGGGAGCATATACTGAAGCTGGGCAAGCTCGACCTGTGTTTTTGCCTCGCGCGTCTGGGCGCGTCTGGCAAAGATGTCGAGTATCAGTCCGCTACGGTCAATTATCTTTTTATTAATCATCTTTTCAAGGTTTCTGACCTGCACGGGACTCAGATCATCATCAAAAACAATGATATCGGCATCATTTGTTTCAGCCAGTTGCGCCAGTTCCTCTGCTTTCCCCTTGCCAAGATAAAAAGCTGTATCCATACGGTCGCGATCCTGTGTAATTTTCAGTATAGTTTCGGCACCTGCCGTAAAGACGAGCATCTCAAGTTCTTCGAGATGTTCGGCTACAATCGCCTTTGTGTATTCCCTGGTATTTAGGGCGACCAGTATTGCCTTTTCAATCTTGTTTACTTTAATCTCTTCCATCTTAGTTCCTCTTAATTATGAGTTTCCAGCCTTGGGCTTATCGCTTTTATGCTAAATCTTTTTTCGTACTTCCTGATATAAACATCTCTGCCAGAGCAAGTATCAGAGCAACAAGCAGAAAGTAACGCCACAGTTCGCTGCCGAATCTTGCCTGCTGAATTCTCTTTGTGTAATTATCCCCTGCATCCAGCCGGAACTCTTTCCCCCTGAAGTTTATCTTTGTCAGGTACGAGCTGAACTCCCCCGGGCTTAACATTTTAACCCCTGACTCAGGCGGATTATTATTTACCGCGAAGAAATCTATAAGCCTGTCGCTGGAATAAACCTTATAGTTTCCGGTAAGATTTGTATTGCTGTAAGAGTAATAGATATTCCGGTTCTTTTCAATTGTAATAAATTCTTCATTCTTATCAGGGCGGACGATTTTAATCTGCGGAAGAGCATTATTCTGCAAATTCAGCGCAGCGCTCTGACCAGACAAATAATTTGCTGTCTTATTATCTTTTGAGGCAAGATAATAAACCGACTTATTAATAAGCGGAGCAAATAATCCCTTCAGCGGGAAATTGCTCCAGCTCAATAACGGAGCTGAGTACATTACAAGTGCGCGCCCCTTGCCGACCGAATACTCGCTCAGGAATGAGGAGTTATCAATCATACTGATGACTGACTTCCCTTTACCTCCCGGATTACTTCTAAAATAATAATAAATCTCCGGCGACTCGACCTGTTTTTTAGCCTGCCTGGCAAACATGTCTGAGAATAGCGGGTGCTGAAAATCTGTATGATCAAATACGGCAATGCTCTGCATGGAGTTTAACGAACCTGTCGCCGCAACCGATTCTGGCAGTTGCAACCGGGAAGACAAAGCCCCGAAATTCGCCGGCGTTGAATTAGAACCAGGCATCAGAAATATGCTTCCCCCGTTTATCAGGTAGTTTGTCAGCCTGTCGGCAAAATCTATCCGTGATGACCCGATAACAAAAACCGCATCATAACCGTTCAGGTTAACAGAGGACAATTCCTTCAGATTCTTCTTCGCAATATTCGCACCTTCGCCTGTTGCATTAAGAGCAAGTTCGACAAAGCGGGCATCGGCTTCATTGTCTGTGAAAATGATTACGGAAACCTTTTCGGGAATTGTAAAATTCAGAAAACGCTTGTTATCCTGCAAAATATCATCATCTTCAAGTTCGGCAGAAACATCGATATAGCCGGCTGACTTAAGTATAGTCTCGAATATTACTTTTTTTGTCTCTCCTGATTCAAGACTCACGCTCTGTTGAGCACTTCGTTGTCCATTTATAAAGAGCGAAGCCCCGACATTATCGGCTTTCTGAGTCTGAGAGTAATTAGTGATATCTGCCGTAAAGCGGATTGATTTATTTTTCTCAGGTATCTGGTTGTTTAATTCCAGCCGGTCGATGCCAAGGTTAAATAATTCTTTGCCGGAGAAATTAAATGAGTAGAGTTTTACCTTATCGTTAAGCAGTTCGCCGAGGTTTAAGGGTGTCTGGTTAGTTTCGATTAATCCGCTTTTCTGGAAATCTGTCAGCAGGTAAATCTCTTTATTGAAATTATGAGAGCCACCCAGTATTCCCGCGGCCCTGACGATAGCTCCGTTAATTGTTCCGCTTTCTGAAGACAGCTCAAGATTATCTACTGCCTTCCTGAATTCTGAAAGGCTGCTACCCATTGATTTTATCTCGTATCCTGAGGCTCCGGATACCGGAACAAGAGCAGCTTCATCGCCTTCCTGGAGTTCGTTCATCAGCGATTTAATTATCTGTTTAGCCCTGTTGAAGTTCGAGCCGTTATCATTCACCGCAGACATGCTGAATGAATTATCAATAATAAACACCGCTGTAGTTTTGGCTGACGAGGCCACGCCGCCAACAGATACACCCTGAAGCGTTGGACGGGCAAAGGAACTTACAACAAATAATATAATAAGAAAGCGAAGCACCAGCAACAATAGTTGCTTTAATTTTATTCTGCGGATTTTATTCTTTTGAAGCTCTTTTAGAAATACCAGCGTGCTGAATTCTATCAGCTTTAATTTGCGCAGATTCAGCAAATGCAACAACACAGGTACAACTGTGGCAATTAACCCAATTAAAAACGCGGGATTAAGAAATGTCATTTATAACTTTCTGTATGTGAATTGATATCGCGGGATGGAAAATAAAACCAATTAACTCCGTATCCGGCATTCAAATCCTAATAAATCTTTTTAAGCTGGGCCCCCTTAAAGTAATGCAACAGTATCTCGTCAAATTTGTAACCCATTTCGCTCATCATCGCAGCGCCAACCTGGCAGAGACCCACGCCGTGTCCCCATCCTGCACCAACAAGAATGAACCTGCCAGGGATATCATCAATAATATCTTTCTTATCTACAACAAAAGCCGCGCTGTAAAGATGCGAAGGGGACAAAGTACGCCTTATCTCAAGCTCTTTGCCAATAGTAAGAGTTTTTTTCGTTCCTACAATCCTGAGCTTAATCAGCCTTGCCGAGTAACCTCGTTCTACCGGAATTAAATCAACTATCTGCCCAAAATCAATCCCGCTCTTTTCATTAATCAGTTTTGCAAGGTCTTCCTGAGTGTATTCTACTTCCCAACGGTAGAAATCCATAGTTTTTTGGTCGTAGTCCATAAGAACCTGCGAGAGTGCTTTCTGATCCTGCGTATTACAAAAAGCCGATGGATTAGAGCGTATCCAATTTTCTGCATTTTTTTCTGCCGAGAAATCTATATTAAAATTCTCAGGCTCATACTTATAGTCAATTACTTTTGAAAGATAATCATGCTTAACCGGCTCCCACACGTTTTCAAACGATTCAGATATACCACCACAGGATTTTGAATAGCGCGTATCACAGATTTTATCATCATATATCAGCACTATTCCCTTTGTTGCTTTGACTGCCTGCCTGACTTTATCCGTATATGCCTTTGTCGTACCATGATAACGCTGACAGTGGTCATCGGCACATACGTCAAACTGCGTATGGTCAACCTTATCGTACCATTTAGTTAGTTCATCTTCGCTTATAAATGTTGACTGATACGGATTCTCATTGGATGCTAATTGCTTTGACTTCTCAATCTGTGCCAATAGCCAGCTTCTTGAGATAATTGAGTGAGCTTTAAGCAGTTCAACCGAGCTACGTGCACTTATTTCTGATGAAATAACGCTTGTAAGGTAAAATTCCACAGGTAACGTGTTAACAATCGTAATATTGTCGCCTTCCTTAATAAGCTTCAGGCTGCCAACAAATCTCTGGTTCTCTTTCTGTTCCCAGTGAAATTTGACTCCTATTGTAACTGCCTTTATCAGGAAGGACTCCAGGCGAAAGTCGACAGGGGTAAATTTTATCTCATTTATTATTTTGCGGGTTTGCCCGCCGCATTCGACCACAATTATATTATCTTCAAGATAAGCAGTGCATTTGCCACTAAACAATTCATTAAAGCCGGAAGAAGCAAAATCGCCATAAAGCTCGAAATTGATATTCTCCGCTGTTAATATCCCTACACTTACGGTTGGTTCTTTCATAATTACTTCTCTGCAGTATATTCTATCTTTTGTTGTATTTATTTTGACAAAGCAAATATAAAAATTAGGAGGGAAAAGAACAAAGTGAATATGCTTATTCCACAGACAAAATGTTCCATTGGCGTTCATTTATTTTTTGCTATGCAAAGGTAAAGAGTTTAGCGTCTTATAACAAGAGGCTTTTTTGCTATATTTATCCGGAATAGCAGCATACTATTCAATTTTTAATTCCTTAACCTGACAACATTGCCCCGATAGTTGCAAATTTTATAGTAAAATATTGCTTGTCTCGTTAGAGGGACGATATGCTCCTCTATGCAGGATATTGATAGCTGCGTTATAATCCGCATCTATCAACATCCCGCAACTACACAAATTATCCGTTTATTCAGACAGAGGTTCCTGTTGTGCCGTTGGATCACTAAAAAATACATCTTCCGGAACAAATAGTACAGGGTCAAAGCCTTCATCTATCCATTCACTGATTTCTTCATACTCTTCATTTCCAGGGTCGCTTAGGATTGATAACATGTGGTAATAACCATATATGCCACCGCAGTCTTCCGGAGGGCACGCCATCTTTCCTGCAGTACATTTAGGATATTTTTCTCCGGCTACAGCAGGGATAATTTTTTCTAACCTGATTTTATGTATCCATGAATCTCCAAAATCATATTCATATCGGGCAGTATTATTATCTTTATTGAAATATTTTGATATTTTTATTTTATGTTCATGCAGGACTTTCCTGTCGAATGCCTCATATTCCTCATTCGGAATTCCAATTTCAACGTTAAAGCCTGTCGCTGGATTTTTCATCTCAAACGCGTGCAGATGGTAATCCAGCCATCCCATTGAATCCTGAATAGCAACGTGTAAATCCGAAAATGAATAATTTGAAGGAACTAAGATTCTTCTCCATATTGGTGGTTTGCTACCACTTAGCGTAATTTTGAACTGATACACTTCATCGGGTTTCTTTTTCATTGTCCTGTCCTGTAAATACTTATTGAATTAATAATGTTTAGTTTGTTAACGGTGTTGAATTTATCCTTTACCCTGACTGGGAATCGGCATCACGAACTCTGAATCTAAATAATTAATATCATTAGCTCTGCCAAAATTAGTAATTACTAAATATAAATTCAACCATGGGAAACTAAAATTAATCCGGACATCCCCTTTTCATTCTGAATATGTCTAAAATTATGAACTTTTTATTTTGACATAGTCAGTTATTTTATGGATTTTTGAGCCACTGGAAAATCCCGTAATGTCAATTTATTCAAATCTTTTACAAAGAATGTTGTTTTTTGAATGTGGTAATAATGCGCGCGGAGAAAAAGCTTAATTTATCTTGAAATAACAAACGGTTAATTTATGATTACTGCTGTTTATATTGTTCTAAATACATTGCTTGTCGTTGTTTTTGTAAAACTGATGATTAAGAAGGATTATCTTTCTTATTTATCCAACGGGCGGTGGTGGCTGACCTGGATTGCTGTTGGTATTATTACTCTGATGGATGAACTGACTTCAATTTATTATGCTCCGTTTGAGGCATTCAGGTTTATTGGTGTAAAGGCTATTGTTTACATAGCCCTGACTTCAGTTCTTATCAGGTTTCTTTCAACCAGAATGGTGGAAATTGCTGAGATTCTTGAGGTAAATAATATAAAAGGAGGCGGGGTTTACTCGTTTTCTTATCTTGTACTTGGCCCGAGCTTTTCATTTATTGCTATTTCTTCTATTATTGTGGATTATGTGCTGACTGCAACGATATCTACGGTGAGCGCGGTTGAGAACGGTACTTCTTTTCTTGCAATGGGACCGGAAATTAAGTTTTTTCTTAAATTTGGCGTTATCTGGGCTATAACCGGGCTTAATATTGTTGGCATTAAAGAGAATGCAAAGTTTACTTTCCTGATTTTTGTATTCGCTGCTTTTGTATTGATGAATTTACTGGTGGGTGGAGCGGTAAATCTTGACCCGAATTCTATGGGAAAAATTGGTGAGAGTTTTCAGGGTTTCTGGGGGGACTTACATAGTGGCACAATTTTCAGCGCGTATCAGAATATTATTATTGGTGTTGGAAGCTGTATACTGGCTTATTCGGGAATTGAATCAGTACTTCAGACGGCTTCACTTGTTAAGAGCTGGAAGGAAATCAGAAAAGCTTATCTGTTCCTTGCTCTGACTGTGGGTTTTGTTACGCCGCTAATCGCTTTCTTCGCGCTTTCTTCCAAAGTTGATATCAGCAAACATGAGACTGATTTAATTCCGGCGTTTGCTACGAGCGTGAATGGAGAATTATTTGGCATCGTCGTTGCTCTTCTTGCAAGCATAACGCTTATTATGGCCGTTAACACTGCGATGGTCGCTTCCGCTGAACTTATTGAAAAGGTTGGGGAAAGATACAACTTTAGATGGCTGATTCATCTGAACAAGAATCAGTCACTCTACAGGATTCATATAATTAATGGTCTTTTTTATTCGGCAATATTGGTTATTACAAGCGGTAACCAGGCGATACTTGCCGAAATGTACGCTGTGGGACTTGTGGCAAGTTTTTGTATTAATACCGGTTCGCTACTTATTTACCGGTATTCAAAAGGGACAAAGGAAATATCCTACCATACTTCAAGGATAGGAACCCTTATATTATTTATTATACTTATAAGTACTTTCGCATATATAGTAATGCACAGACCATTTGGAACATTGTTATGGTTTATTATAACGATGACTTTTTTAGTTGCGGGACTGAGAATAGCAAAGTTCAGAGCACCGGATATTCCGGTAAGACGTGCTACAAAAACTCCGATGGATTTATTGTTTGCCATACTTGAAATACCGGAAGACGAAGTGCATATTTATTTCAGAAGGCCTTCAGAGTTTGAACTTCAGGACAGTAGCAGTAATTCATTATTTGTCAGTTTCTATCTGCCGAGGAGGGAAGCGCCACTCAATATCAGCGAAAAACATTTCTGGATTTCGATTCAGAGGGGTATGAAATTGTTTGATATGATTATTGCCCTGCTTAAAACTCTCGAATATGAAATGCCGCATGAAAAAAAGATATTCTGCCATTTCGGCTGGCCTATGTCTTCATGGATGGACAGAATGTCCACTGGTGTAATGATTTATCATATAATACATCTGCCTAAGAAATTCCCGGGATTTGAGTTTCTTATGGAGTATAAGTCACAGCCTAAAGCCGCGCAGCAGGCTCTGCCTGGTTAATTTCAGGCTTCAAAAAAAACTGTCCGGTATTTTCTTCTTGAAACCTGTACATTTATTATACCATAAGCTTAATCATGGTTGAAAATTTAAGTACTAAATGAATGTTATAACTTCTAAAAAATCGGTTTTGACACTAAAAGAGTCGGCGCCGACTCTTTTAGTGTCAAAACCGATTTTTGGGGTGTATTTACAGGCTGCCGGAGACTGATTAATCTGAATAGAACTATCATCTCCTCCTTTCAAAGTTATAAATTCAGGTACGGAAGATAAAATCCCTGTTCCGGGAAAGTGAAAATACAGGCTGGCAAGGTAATTGTTTATGTAAAAAAGCTAATTTTTCAGGGAGAATTTGGAAAATCTTAATCAATTGATAGGGCAGTACGGTTATGCAGGGATATTTGTCCTGCTTGTACTTGGAATAGTAGGACTTCCGGTGCCTGATGAAACTTTACTTACTCTTACAGGTTATCTTGTATATAAAGGCAGTTTAAGTTTTATCCCGGCATTTGCCTCGTCTTTGCTGGGAAGTACTGTCGGAATCACAATCAGCTATATAATAGGACGCACTTTCGGTAATTATATTCTGCACAAATATGGCAGATACATTAATCTTACAGACGAAAAACTCGAAAAAGCTCATAACTGGTTTGAAAGAATAGGACGCTGGTCTTTGCTGATTGGTTATTTTATCCCCGGCATAAGGCATATTTTTACGGTTGTTGCCGGCGCATCAAAGCTTAAAACGTGGGAGTTTGTTCTTTTTGCATATAGCGGCGCGTTTATATGGGTAATAGTCTTTTTTTCTATCGGCTACTTCTTCGGCGACAAATGGGCTGTGTTTTTACAAAGCATACACCGTAATTTGCTTCTTGTTTCTATAATTGCGGTATTCCTCATCGCAACAGTATATTTATTGAAGAAGAAGCTGTTCGGAATTGTCCGGGAAAAATAAACCGGACAATAAATCCGACTGAAATATCTCTCCGGTACTTCTGAAACTTCTTCATTTCACAGATTTAACTTTAGTTTTTTGAAGGGAATTTCCTGCAACCGGTTTCCACTCTGCATTCATATTACTCCGGTTATGTTTTTCGTAAAAATAAATGGCAATATCCGGAGAATAATAAGTTTTAAGGAGGAATATATCAAAGCTGCGCGGATTATACGACTGGAGAAAGAAATACCGCCTGTAGTTTGAATAAAACTGCACGCCGGATGATGAGTCCGTTAAATTATAAAGAGCTTTCCTTACTTCTTCATTCGAATCAAAAGTATGGGAAACAACAAGCCAGAATCTGTTATGTTTTTTAAATAGAGGTGTAATGACAGATGTAAGTGTATCACGGTTTAGCTGATTCCACCTGAGGTAAAGAGGATACTTATGTGTATCGGTTCTTTTCGTGTAATAGTTATACAGGTCAATGCAATTGCCGGAATTAAACATAATCAGGTCATCGGGCTTAACGGCTTTGTCGAGGTATGTTACAGCTTCTTTCCATGTCTCTTTTTTATTTGCCATGTATTCATTCTTCTGATTTATCAGCGTCAAGATGCAGATTAAGAGAATAACGGCAACCTTTATACCGGCGGATTTAATATTGTCAATACCTGCCGCAATGAAAAGCAGGAAAGCTGTGCTTGCGGCAATTGTATATTTCATCAGGAAAATCGGAGATAGTATTTTAGAGATAATATAAGGGAGTAAAACCGGTAAAATGAGCCACAATAATAGAAAAAATAATTTTCTTGAATTTATAAATCCGATATTAATACGGAGACCTTCAAGTTTTGAGAAGATATTCTTCTGATAATCTGTCTTATGCGACAGGTTTATTGAAAAAAATGCTAAAAAGAAAAGTGGAATAAATATTATGGCAAGCAGAATAGAGCCTGAATATTCAGCCAGTATTTCGGGGAAGCCAAGTATCCCTGTTTCCGGAATCCAAAGGAAACGCTGGGCACTAAGGAATTGTCTAAGGAAAATCACAAACCAGGGGAGATAGAGCAGAGCCATACATATTATTGAATAAGTAAACCGCCTGAGGCATTTAGAAAATGTCTCTTTATCGAAAAAATAGAGAGAAAAGAAATAAGCTGATTCGGCAGATATTATAAAGAAGCTGTAAACGTGTGTATATAACAGCAGAACATTCAGGATTGTAAAAATAAGAAAATCTGATAAACTGCGGCGTTCAGGAAGTTTAAGCAGATAATACATTGCACAAATAGTAAGCAGCACCATTTGTGAATACATTCTTGCTTCCTGTGAAAACTGAATATTAAGATGGGAGACCGCTAAAAGGAATGAAGCTGTCAGTGCAGTTTTTTCATTAAATAAGTGCCGGGCGATATAGAATATCATTAAAATCGCGGCTATCCCAAATATAGCAGAAAGTAGTCTGCCTGCAAATTCATCAGCACCAAAAAGACCTGCCCAGAGTTTTAGCAGAAAATAATACAGAGGCGGATGAAAGTCGCGCGAGGTTTCGTCAATAATCATGGAAAAGCTCATTTTAGTAAGCTTTATAGAATAAATTTCGTCAAAGGTAAGACTTTCAGCTCCAAGATGAAATATTCTGAGCGCGCCGCCAAGCAGAATAATTAAACTTAAAACTAATTTATTGCTGACTGGAAATTTATTCTTAAGATGATTAATCATTTATATGGTTCTTTTTTGTAAATCAATATAGTTACTGCAATATAGAGCGATTTCAGTCATTTGACTAAATATTTTTGAAATATATGAAAGTGGCTTATAAATCCTTCACTAAATGTATTAATTTGTGGACACAAAAGAAATGATTACTAAGAATAATGATTAAAACAGCCTGATAATATTCTGGCATCAGTCTTGGATATTATGATTATGACTTTAACAAAAATAGCGGGGTTTAAGATGACAACAACAAAATTATTAATTAGATCGGTAATTATATTTATGGCGGTTTTTACCATAACAGGCTGCAACATATATGACAATAATCTGCAGTCAGACAGTACTCCTCCTTCGTCTCCATCAGGTGTGCGCACTATAAATGGCGATAACAGGGTGGATGTATATTGGAATTCTAACACGGAGCGGGATATGTCGGGGTATAATGTTTATTACAGCTATACTTATAATGGCAAGTACACGCTGATTGGTTTTTCAAAGAATAATTATTTTATCGATAATGATGCAAAAAACGGGAATACTTATTTCTATGCGGTTGCCGCCTGTGATTATGATGGAAATGAGAGCGATTTAAGTTATGAAGACGTGCGTGGCACTCCAAGACCTGAGGGTTTTAATCAGGCGGTATTTGATTACAGAAAATTCCCTGACAATTCCGGCTACAGTTTCGCGACTAATTCTGTGTTTCAGTATCAGGATAAAAATACGGACTTCTTTTTTGAAAATTATCAGGGCAGGTTTTACCTTGATGTCTGGGATGATTCAGATATTCAGGATTTGGGACTAACCAGGGATATTTATGATATTCAGAAAGCCCCGGTAAATGGCTGGTCGCTTACTAAAGATACAACAGCGGTAATCGGGCATACATACATTATCTGGACCTGGAATAACCATTATGCGAAAATCAGAGTAAGTAATATTACTAATGAAAGAATCACATTTGACTGGGCTTATCAAACTGTGGAAGGAAATATGCAACTGAAGTCCTCCCGTATGACTGCCGAAAGAAAAGCAATTAATTTCGATGAATTTCAGCACCGGGTAGCAGGAAGAGGACTGACGGCGAAAGAGTAATTAACTTAATGAAAAAGAAATGAGTAGCATGAAGATACGTTTTATATTTTTAGTAATAATTTGCTTTTTGCAGTCTGTACCGCTAAAAGCGCAGCAGCCTGTAACAGAATCGCCCGGACGTATTTTCAACAGGATAGAGGAAGGGATATCATTCCGCGAGATTGAGAAATTCTCGCGGTTCTTCGGGGCGCAGACATATCTTAGTCTGACAAACGGAAACCCGGGATATTACAGCCCGAATCAGGTTTTTTATATTCTTCAGGATTATTTCCGCATCTTTAAGCCTGTTAATTTTAGATTTATTACAATGAGCGACAATACGGACACGCCTTATGCTTCCGGCTATTATAAATATGAATCGAAGGGGATAAGAGGGACAGCCCGGATTTATATTTCGCTGAAGCTGACAGGGAATAACTGGATAATCTCTCAGATTACTATTAACTGATGCTCTCCAAAATAACATATAATGCTGAAGGTAACAGAAAGTATTTTACTCTTTTTTTATTGCTTTTATTTATGATTACCGGGTTGGGGATTTTATCTCCAATCCTTGTTGAAAAGAAAAGTAGTAATTGGGAAAAGGAATTAAAGACGGAATGCAGGGAAATTGAAACTTCCGTTAAATTTTTAATAGATGAAAAGACTAAAGGATTCCTGAAGGACAAAGAAGCTTTCAGCACCGAAATTACGCCTCTCTTAAGAACTGCAAAACTGCCCGCAGGCTCTCTTATAGATATTGTTAACAGCTCTAAATATAAATCATATTCTATTGAAATATTCAATGACCGCGAGGAACTTGTCGCATGGACACCTTATGAAGCGGTTCCGGGCGAAGCTGTTTTCCCTCTTGAAAATGCTCCGGGAGAATTTTATTTCAGGCAGACAGGACTGATTACTTATCTTAGTATTACCGACACGGTAAAGTTTAATAACCGGATTTTTTATTATACTTTCAGCATCCCGGTTGAAAAGAAATATAAGATTCAGAATGAATATTATAAAAGTATAAGCCTGAGCGGAGAACTTTCACAGAAATATCAGACTTATTTTGAGACTGATTATTCTTCGCTTGCCCTTGAATCAAAGGACGGACGTAAATACTCTTTTGCTATAACAAGCAATAATGGAAACAGAATCGCGGTTGTTACATTTACAAAGCCTTCAAGGGAAAACAGCTTAACTTCCTTTGAGGATCTATTCATAAATATTCAGAGCATTATTGCCGTTACTGCCTTAATTATACTTGGTTTTGTTTTTTATCCGAAGTATAAGAAAATACGATTTGCCACACTTAAAATTCTTGCATTTACTGTTTATCTGGCTCTGTTTCGTTTTGTTTTATTTATTCTCAGTCTGCCTTCGAAATTCTTTGAGGGGCAGATTACTGATCCCTCCTGCTTTGCTTCTTCATTTGGATTTGGAATTGTAAAATCCCCGCTTGAATTTTTTATTACAATTTCCTTATTTCTTGTCGTATGTATAAATATTTTTAATAAAGCTTACAGATTCCCTGATAAAAACGGCGGAGATAATATTATCGGCTTCATCTTAAAATCCGTTGCAGGGACTGCTGTCCTGCTGGTTATCTTAAGAGGTCTTGGAGCTTCGTTAAGGAGTATCATCTTTGATTCATCACTACGGTATTTTAAGGAACCCGGCTTACTTCCGAATATCCCTGCTGCTTTAATGCAGCTGAATTTTCTTCTGCTTGGACTTTCGTCTGTTCTTGTTTCCGTAGTTATTATTTTACTTATATTGAAAGCTGTTAAGAATAAGAGAAATATTTTTATTAAATACTTTTTATGGCTTTTTGTTTTTGCACAGACTTCAGGAGTTTTCTATGACTTAATTCAGTCGGAACCGCAGGGTACGCCACTGATAAGAATTCTGTTTATCACTTTTGTCTTTTTACTTTCCTATAAGATATTACGCGAAGAAAAGAAAACTTTATTTAACTTTGTTTATTTTGCTTTAGTGTCTTCCATAATAACTATAAGCCTTCTAAACTATTATAATACCCGGCTTGAAAAGGAATCTCTTAAAACAACCGCGCTTGAACTTACGAGAGCTAATGATACATGGTTTGAATTTTTGATACGTGATGCTTTGTCCAATGTATCACAGAATCCGGAGACATTTAAAGCGCTGAAGGACCAGCGGACAAATTACGAAACTGCCGCGTTTGCAATATGGAGCCAGAGTTCTTTGCAGCGTGAGGAGATAAGTTCTGCTGTTACTTTCCTTGATAAGCAGAAGGCATTCCTCGGAAGTTTTGGCATTAACATAAATCCAAAGTACAGGATTAGTCCCGCTACGCTTAAATATAATGGAGAAAATATAGAGATATTTGATAACTATCAGCCCTCTGCACTTAAAGGGAAAATAATTACAGGAATTATTCCTGTCAAAGAAGATAAATTGCTTTTAGGTTATGTTGTTGCTTCAATTTTATATGATGCCGGGAAATTTCGCGTAAGTAATTTCCCTGCTTTTCTTGAGTCAAAGGTAAATTCTTTTAATTCTGCAGTCAGCTTTGAAAAGCTTAATGTATTTGTTTTTAACAGCGGACTGCTCTCCTGTGTATTTGGTGATCTGACTCCGTCAGACCGGCATATTAAACGTATTCTTAATGCAAAGCTTTCTGAAAATAACGACGGCTGGATTGATCTTAAAATAAGTAATGAGAATTATATTACTTATATATTTAAACACAGCGAAAACAAAACAGACCGGATAATAGCTGCAGCACTTAAAGAAAAAAATCTTTCATGGAGTCTTTATAATTTCTTTAAAGTTTTCTTTATTCACAGCATCTTTATTATTTCATTTTTGATTATTGTTTTTACTTTGCAGATAAAGGAGTCGAAGGGAATAAAATATACTTTCCGTTCACAGCTTTTATTTGCATTCTTATTTACATCTGTCCTGCCGATGTTTTTTCTCGCTTTTTATAACAGGAGTCTTACAGAGGAAAAAAATAATGATATTATTATATATAAACTGAAGCAGAATCTTTATGATACAGAGAATTATCTGAAGGAACATTTTGCCGATAATCCAACACGGGATTTAAAGCTTTTATGTGGTGATGCAGCACGCGACCTGAATATTGAGTTCTCATTATTTGCTGAAAAGAAGTTGTATTTTAGTTCAAAGGATGAATTTTACAGGGCGGGTATTATTTCACGGGTTATTAATCCTCTGGTTTATAATAAGCTGAGGTATCAGGGTTATAAGGAATTTATAGTTAATGAGAGCGTTGAGAATTATTTGTTTAGTTCATTCTATGGAAGGGTAGTTGTTAATAACAAAGAATATATTCTGACGGTAAGTAATCTGTTTAATAAAATTCCGCCACCTGTTACAGGAGAAGAAGTTGATATTTTTCTTTTTGGCAGTTATTTCTTTGCCGCAATACTTGTAATTATTTTAAGTACGGTACTTGCTAACCGGATATCTTCACCTATCAGGAGTCTGATAAAAGCAACGGCATCGGTTGCGGGCGGAGACCTGAGTTTTGAAGTTAATAATAATCAGAAAGGGGAGATAAGAGAGCTTGTCTCCGGGTTTAATTCAATGATAAAAGAATTAAAGCGCGGTCAGTCTGAACTTGCGGAATTAGAACGTGAAATTGCCTGGAAAGAGATGGCTCGTCAGGTAGCTCACGAGATAAAAAATCCGCTTACGCCGATGAAACTTGCAGTTCAGCAGCTTATAATTGCTTATAAGGATAAATCGCCTAAGCTTGATGAAATTTTCGGGAAAGTAACAAAGACAATAATTTCACAGATTGAAACTCTCAATAATATTGCTTCTGAATTTTCTGCATTTGCACGTATGCCCAGTCTGAAAGTGGAAAAAATAGATATTGCCGATGTTATTCATGATGCGCGTAATCTTTTTATTGAAGATAATATAATTATTAAAATTGACAGGGAACACAGTCCTGTTTTTGTAAATGCTGATAAGGATCAGCTTAAACGCGCAATCATTAACCTTTTACGAAATGCCATTCAGGCTGAAGCTTCAGAAGTCAGCATACAGATATTTGCTGAAGGCGGTAAAATTAATGTTGAAATTTCCGATAATGGTACAGGCATCCCGGAGAAGTATATAAATAAAATTTTCGATCCTGATTTTACAACAAAGGCAAAAGGTATGGGAATCGGTCTTAAGCTTGCCAGAAAGTTTATGGAAAGTATTAAAGGACGCATTTATGTTTATGAAACCTCCGTTTCAGGAACAAAGATAATACTTGAATTTCCTGCGGATGAAGAAAAAACATGACTAACATACATTACTGACTGTTATAAATGAAGCTTTCTATCCCAATGAATCGGGAAGAACTTATGACCTCATCGGGCTGGAATATTATATGACGTATTTATGTAAAATTTATAAGATGGTTGCCACATATTATATTAATTTATATATTTGTATTCAATGACTGACAACTCCGGTATAAATACATTAGCAGCCGGCCAAAATATCCATGATGGATTTATAATGGCGGGTTTTATAAGACGGGCAATGGCATTTTTCATTGACCATTTGATTCTGTCAGTATTTCTTCTTTTCAGTCCGGACCGTTTTTTAATCTGGTATGCTTCAGTCATAGTTTTTTCATTTATTAAAATTGCAATTACATTTGTAATAATAATTTTATTTTTTGAATTTTATTTTATTATAGTTGAGTGGATTTGGGGAGGACAGACGCCGGGCAAGTGGTTATTTAGTATCAGAGCAGTTAAAGCTGACGGCGCGAGACTCGATTTTTACAGTTCTTTTATCAGAAACGCATTACGTTGTACTTATCTTGTCCCTTTTTTATTTTTTATTCCTGACCTTATATGTTTTGTTGTCAGTAATAAAAAAAGGATTGGAGATGTGATTGCGGAAACCATAGTAATCAGACAAAATTAAATAGAATATATCTTAAAGGATTATAATGAAAAGTCATACAGTTCCAGTTATGGATATCGAATTTATAGAAAAAGAATTAAGCTTAAGCAAGGCGGGAGTTCTTGGTTTTATAGATGTTGAAGAAAATCTTGTACAGAATGTTTATCCGTTTCTTTACGCAAATAAGAATATTTATATCTTTCTTGAAGATATAGACGAGACTTTTCAAAAATTAAATTTTGACCTGAAAATTATTTTTACGGTTATCTCGACCGAAAATATCGAAGAAGATGATCCGGATAAATCCGGGTACTTTTATAAATTTATGCAGATTAAGTTTACAGGCAATGTAAAGATCGAAGGGGACAAGAAAATTGTTGACGATCTGTATAACCAATTCCTTCAGAAGTATAGCTATGACGAGTCAAATCTTGAGTATGGGTATCTAAGCCGTATTCAGATTCTTTCTCTTGATACCGAGGAAATCCAGGCGGCGATTGTAACATGGAAATAATATATTAAGAACTATATAGCGTTGCGTTTTGCTGTAAAATCGCCTGCCGCTCTGAATAAAATATTATATCATGTCTTCTGCCCTCATGCGATATTTAATAACTTACCTAACGCAATGCCCGGGAAACGCCTGAATCAGGCAGTTTATCTATACTAAGAAGTAATAATGCTATTTTAGCTTGTTTTGGCACTTTTGTTCCTTGAGATATTACTTTTGTACGTATAAAAGTTAAATCTATACGTACAAAAGTTAAATCTATACGTATAAAAGTTAAATCTATACGTACAAAAGTTAAATCTGTACGTATAAAAGTTAAATCTATACGTACAAAAGTTAAATCTATACGTATAAAA
>JBAXDX010000009.1:0-51258 GCA_037140715.1 Ignavibacteria bacterium | reverse complement strand
GCGGGTAATTCATATAGCTTTCTTTGTATTTTTCCTCAACTTATTGAGATGTTACGTAATATGATTATACCATTTCGCACAGGCTTCGGCTATGATGTTCATCAGCTGACAGAAAACAGAAAGCTTATTATTGGTGGCGTTGAGATACCTTATGAAAAAGGATTATTAGGCCACTCTGATGCCGATGTATTGCTCCATGCTATTACTGATGCGTTGCTTGGTGCGCTTGCCTTAGGTGATATTGGGAATCATTTTCCCGATACTGATCCAAAGTATAAAGATGCTGACAGCAAAATTCTTTTAAGGGAAGTTTATCAGTTCATTAAAGCTAAGGGGTACGTCCTCGCGAGCCTTGATGCTACAGTTGCTCTTCAAAAGCCTAAGATTGCTCCTTATGTAGTTAAAATGCGCGAGATAATTTCCTCACTTCTTGAATGTTGCATTGACCAGATTTCGGTTAAGGCTACCACAACTGAAAAGCTTGGTTTTGTCGGGCAGGGAGAGGGCGCCGTCGCTTATGCGACTGTAATGATTATGGCTGAGGTTTTGTAATAATTTGAAATCATTGAAGTTTTGGCATAAGATACCGGTTACTCCGGAGGAAAGAAAACTGAGGAAGCAGCATCGTCTGTATGGAATTTTAAGCGGTGTTCTTATGGGACTCTCTTTTCCGCCCGTGCCTTTCCCATTTACCATTCTTATGTTCTTTGGACTGCTACCTTATTTTTCTGTTCTTGGCAAAAAAGAAAAACTCATCGATATTAACCGATTTACATATCTGACATTTTTTGTCTTTAACGTAATTACGATTTACTGGGTCGGAAGCTGGTCTAAAGAAGCTGACCCGTTTTTAATGACAGGTGGTTTTCTTCTTCTGTTCCTTAATCCGGCTATCTTTCTTATTCCATCAACTCTGTATTATCATACTAAGAAAATATTAAATAAAAATATCGCGTTTCTGCTTTTCCCATTCTTCTGGGTCAGCTGTGAATATTTATATATGCTGACAGATTTAAGTTTCCCGTGGCTGACGCTTGGTAACGGGCTTACATATTTTAACTTATTTATCCAATGCGCTGATATTGCGGGAGCTTTGGGATTGTCGCTGATAGTTCTTTTTATTAATGTCGGACTTTTCTTTGCTTTTAGAAATTATAAAGAAAAGCGCCGGCTGAATTATTACGGACTCATTTGTGCGGCGTTGCTTTTTATTATCCCGTGCGCTTATGGAATGTTCAGGTTATCTTATTATAAAATTTCAGACAGAACTACGCGTGTCGGACTAATTCAGCCAAATCTTAATCCGTGGGAGAAGTGGAACGGCGGTGATGTCTGGCAATTGACAAAAGAATATCTTGAACTGTCGCAGAAAGCCGTTGACAACGGAGCGAAAATTATCTTCTGGCCTGAGACGGCTCTGCCCGTTTATCTGCGCGATGGAGCGTATCGCAATATCATAGATTCTCTTGATATATTTGTGAGGCGGAATAATGTCAGCCTGATTACAGGTATGCCCGATTTCAGACTTTTTCCTGACAAAGCTTCTGCTCCGCCCGATGCTAAGTATAGCAGGATTACAAATACCTATTATGCTGTATATAATTCAGTTCTTCTTTTCACACCAAATTCTTACCGGCATGATCATTACGGAAAGATGAAACTTGTTCCGTTTGGCGAGCGTGTCCCTTTTGTCGATGCTCTTCCGTTTCTTGGAGAGTTTATTAAATGGAACGTTGGCATATCAGGCTGGAATGTTGGACGCGATACAACGGTATTTAAAATAGCTGGAAATGTAAAATACCGGGGCGAAATTTCCAGACAGGCGGATACAGTTAAAATTAATTCGCTTGTATGTTTTGAATCGGTTTATCCCGACTTTGTTGCAGCGTTTACGCAGAAAGGTGCCCAGCTTATAAGTGTAGTTACTAATGACAGCTGGTACGGCAATTCAAGCGGACCTTATCAACATAAAGAGATTGGTGTATTGAGGGCGGTTGAAAACAGACGGGCTGTAGTGCGCGCAGCCAATGGCGGCATCAGTACTATTATCGACCCCTTCGGGCATACTTTATCCTGTACAAAAATGTACCAAAGAACATACCTGACCGGCGATGTTCCGCTTGAAACAAGGATGACATTCTTTTCAGAGTACCCGCTTCTCATTCCATTGTTTTCCTCGGCCGTTTCTGTTCTGTTAATACTGCTTATTATTCTTCATAAGCTGTACCTGCTGATCAGTTTAAAGAATAAATGGAGATTCTTTTCTATACGATAAGATTAATATTTACTACTGAAAATTCTCAGGAAAATCGCAAATCAGGCGAAAAATAAGGAAATTGAAAACTGAAAATATTTGTTACGGGCTATAAACCTGTAAGTCTGATTTTCCTTATTGCTCATTTTTAACTAATTTTACTTCTGATATTAAATTAATTGGAGGATTTTGATGACTGCTCTTTCAGTCGATAGTATACTGAATTCCTTAAGAAAAGTACAGGACCCCGATCTTCGCAGGGACCTTGTTACGCTTGATATGATTAAAAATATTAAAATAGATGGAAATAATGTTTCGTTTGACGTAGAACTTACAACTCCCGCCTGCCCGTTAAAAGATAAAATTAAGGGAGACTGTATTGAGGCGGTTAAAGCGGACAATCCATCGGCAGGGGATGTAAATATTAATATGACGTCCAGGGTAAGGACTCATTCTGATGCCAAAAAAGAACAAATACTGCCCGGAGTTAAAAATACAATTGCTGTGGCGAGCGGTAAAGGCGGTGTGGGAAAAAGCACTATTGCGGTAAATCTTGCTGTGGCTTTGGCAAAGCAGGGAGCGAAGGTTGGTTTGCTGGACGCGGATATATATGGTCCGAGTATTCCGCTAATGCTTGGCATAAATGCAAAGCCGCAGATATATCAGGAGAATGAAACGTCTAAGATGCTTCCTTTGGAAAACTTTGGTATAAAATTAATGTCAATCGGGTTTATGATTGAAGGTAATACTCCTGTTATATGGCGTGGCCCGATGGCAGGCGGTGCGGTAAAGCAGTTTATGAGTGATGTTAACTGGGGTGAACTGGATTATCTTATATTTGATATGCCTCCTGGAACCGGTGATATTCAGCTTACACTTTGTCAGACTATTCCGCTTACAGGCGCGGTAATCATTACTACTCCGCAGGAAGTTTCGCTTATAGATGCGCGTAAGGGTTTGATGATGTTTTCGAGGGTCGGCGTGCCTCTGCTTGGTATTATAGAGAATATGAGCTATTTCATAGCTCCTGATACAGGGAATAAATATGACATATTCGGGACTGGAGGAGGCGGGAAGCTGGCAGGTGAGACTGGCGTGCCTTTTCTGGGTGAGATGCCGATTGACCCGAGAATCAGAATAGGCGGGGACAAGGGTGTGCCGATTGTTTTTGATATGCCGGACAGCGATTATTCCCGCAGAATAGAAGAAATAGCGCGCAACCTGGCCGCGCAGGTAAGTATTCAGCTTATCAGCAACGTAGCACGCAAGGTGGAAATTATACTGGATGATAATTAAATGCCGGAACAAAGACAGGAGATAATGCAGATGGAAAATACGATAGAAGAAAAAGTGCTGAAGGCATTGGATACGATCAGACCGTATTTACAGGCTGACGGCGGTGATGTTGAGCTGGTCAGAGTAACAACTGAAGGTATTGTGGAAGTAAAGCTTATGGGCGCGTGTGGCTGCTGCCCGATGTCGCAAATGACACTAAGGGCTGGTGTGGAGCGTGCTCTTATACGCGAAGTGCCGGGAATCAGGCGCGTGGAAGCTGTTAAATAGATATTAATATTGTAACTATTCAATTTTTAAAAGAGGAAATAAATGCGAAAAAAAGTAATTGCCGGAAACTGGAAGATGTATAATGATATTCCTGCTTCAGTAAATTTAATTTCAGAATTAAAGAAAGCTCTCAGTAAGGGAGATGTTAAAGCCGATGTTATTGTTTGTCCGCCGTTTACATCACTTGATACTGCAAAAGCACTTATTACAGATTCGGTTATTAAGCTCGGTGCACAGAATATGTACTATGAAGAAAACGGAGCTTACACAGGTGAGATATCAGCCGGAATGCTTAAGAGCGCGGGTTGTGAATATGTGATACTTGGGCATTCAGAGAGAAGAACAATTTTTAAAGAATCAGACGAACTTATTAATAAGAAAGTAAAAAAGGCGTTAGCGTCAGGTCTTAAGCCAATTTTCTGTGTCGGTGAGACGCTGGAAGAAAGGGAAGGCGGAGTTACTAATACGGTTATTAAGATGCAGGTAGTAGCTGGTTTAAGCGGCATAACTGCTGAAGAACTTAAAAGTATTATCGTAGCTTATGAACCGGTATGGGCGATCGGCACAGGCAGGACAGCCACGCCGGAACAGGCTCAGGAAGTACATGAATTTATCAGAGGACTTGTTGGCGGTCTTTATTCAACTGAAGCGTCCGAAGCTCTGGTAATTCAGTACGGCGGTAGTGTTAAACCTGAAAATGCAGAGATACTGCTTTCACAAAAAGATATAGACGGAGCGCTTGTAGGCGGAGCCTGCCTGAAGGCAGACAGCTTCTACGGCATCATTAAGTCGGCTTAAGATCATTGAGATTTCCCTCAGTCAGCAATTACCCGGTTTTGTCAACAAAGCCGGGTAATTGGCCGGCTGGTTTACCCGGTGGCCATGGGTTTAGTCCTAAATATAGGGCAGAAGCCGGCGGTCATGAGCTAAGATATTATTTTATAATATTTTCCGAAAACAATCAGGTGGACGCAGAGTCTCCCAACCCCGTTTTATATTGATTTCCCTTCTTGAATTTCGTATTTTAATTATCATTTTTAAAAATCATTTTTTGTCGGGATATGAGATATAAAAATTGTGTTTCTCTTGTAATTGCCTGTTCAGTCGTATCCGGTCTTTTATTTGGACAAATCAGGATAAATTCACTTCCACACTATGATTTAATCAGTCAGGATTCACTATTCTTTAATAATAGCCATCTCAGAACCGTCATAAGCCTCGATGGTGCTTGGAATGTTTATATACATGGTGTGCGTGATGAGATAAGTTTAACCAGTATCCCATGTAATTTTAAGGGCGAAGAAGATCTGACGTTTGAGAAAGAATTAAAGCTTACCCAACGGCAGATAATGAACAATAAATTTCAGCTCGTTTTCCTTGGGCTGAATTATTCCGCTGAAATCATACTAAATAACCTTGTAATCTATAAGCATCCGGGCGGAGATTTTCCGTTTCGTGTAAGTCTGCCTAATAATCTGCTTAAAACCGGACAAAAAAATGTTCTGGCTGTAAAGGTTTTTTATAAATTACAATCCGATGCTACAGTTCCGGTTAGCCAGAGATTTTTATTCCCTGAGAGCCAGGGCGGGATTTTTCGTGATGTCTATATTCAGACTATGCCGCTAACGCATATTTCAAATTTAGAGTATTCATATAAAATTACCGGAGGCAGGCATATAAACATTGTGATTCAGCCGAAAGTTGAGAATCATACTGCAAATGAAAATGATTCTCTTCAGGATAATACATTTAGTATTAAGACAAGACTAATTTCTCCCAATGGCGAAGATATCTTAGGTTCAGCCCCGGCCGGTTTTAAGCTTCCGGCAAAAAGAGAAAATACGATTACACTTTCATACAACCTGTCAAACATTACCTTGTGGACACCACAGATTCCTTACACGTATTCACTCATGGTTCAGCTATTCAGGGGCGATCAGCTGATTGACGAGATACGCAGGCCTGTCAGTTTTTTTTCTCTTGAAGCCACGCGGGAAAATTTAATGCTAAACGGTATTCCGTATTTACTGAACGGCACGACTTATTATTCCTCCTATGCGGATGACGGTAATATGTCCTCGTTTGAAAAGATGCGCGATGATATTAAAATAATTAAATCAATGGGTTTTAACGCTGTAAGATTTTCCAAAGCCTCTCCGCATCCTTATCTGTTAAGGCTTTGTGAACAGAATGGGTTGCTGGCATTTATCGAGCTGCCGATTAATTCTATTCCGCAGGAGATTATTTCGAATAATGTTTTCATAAATATTGTAAGCAACTACCTGCAACAATTTATTTTATATTACAAGGAATATTCAGCTGTTGCGGCGATTGGTCTGGGTGGATCTTATATCCCGAATTCGGCAGATAATATCTCCTTTTTATCTATGCTTGCTGAAGTTTCGAAGTCCCGGATAAATAAATTAACTTATGCTTCCTTCATCGGCTTCTCAGTCAGCGAAATTAGTAAGCTTGACATGTATGGTATAGAATTTCTTAATAAGCCGGTGGAAGCTTACGTGTCAAAATATGAAACGCTTGAGAACAGTCTTGGTAAGGGACGCGTGTTTATAAGTGAAGCTACGTATGCTACATTCCTTGGCAGCACAAATGGCTATTCAAATCCATTCTCATTTGAAGCACAGGCAAAATATTTTTCCGATTTGATTGATTACACACATAAGAAACAGATCTCGGGATATTTTATCAACTCTGTCTTTGATTACAGAGGAGATTATCCATCGTTCGTAGCGGGTTTTAGTCCTGTCGGGTTATATAGTATAGGTGTACTTGGTGAAGACAGGCAGCAGGAAAGATTAAGTCAGAAGGTGATTTTCTCAAAGTTGCATGATAATGAAGACCTGACGATTCCAATCGGGAGCAAAAAAGATGATTCGCCATTGGTGTTTATGATTTACGGACTGTCGCTTGCGCTGATGACAGGTGTGCTTGTTAACTCGCGCAAGAAATTTCGCGAAGATGCGACAAGAGCGCTACTCAGACCATATAATTTCTTTGCTGATATAAGAGACATGAGGATTCTGTCAGGTTTGCACACAACGATTTTGATGATAATCCTGTCCCTTTGTTCAGCGTTGCTACAGGTTAATCTGCTTTACTACCTCCGTGCAAATGTATTGCTGGAGAAATTAGTTCTTGCATTCGGGAGTCCGGTAATCACAAAGTGTTTTGCATATCTTGCATGGAACCCGGCTGACGCACTTATATGGGTTACGGCGGCATCTGTTTTATTTTTTATAGTGGCATCAATAATCATAAAGATTAGTTCGTTCTTTATCAGGAATAAAGTATTTTTCTCAAGTATTTATTTTATGGTTGTCTGGTCGTTTTTGCCATTGCTGTTACTACTGCCGTTTGGCCTTGTGCTTTATAAAATACTTAACGCTAGTTATATTACAATATATTTATTTATCGCGCTTTCAGTTTTTACGCTCTGGATTTATTACAGGCTGATGAAAGGGATACACGTAATCTTTGATGTAAATTCTGCTCAGGTATATTTTTACAGTCTTACATTTATTATTGTTATTCTTGGCGGAGTGCTTATTTATCTTCAATTGAGCGAGTCGACTATTTATTATATGATCAACGCATTTTATCAGTACAGGTTGATGTAGTTCTCGTCTGTGTTATCTGTCAGTTAATTCATTACTTTTATTCTCGTGATAAAAAAGCTCTGTCAAAGAATTCATTTAAGGAGTTTTGCATAGTTGTATCTTTCTAAATTAGAATTATTTGGGTTCAAATCATTTGCCAATAAGACGGTTGTTAATTTCAACAAGGGAGTAACTTCTATTGTTGGTCCGAACGGTTGCGGCAAAACTAATATAGTAGATGCAATCAGATGGTGTCTTGGCGAGCAGAAGAGCAGTACGCTCAGAAGTGATAAGATGGAGAACGTTATTTTCAATGGCACACAAAAGAAAAAGCCGATGGGGATGGCTGAGGTTTCGCTTTCGCTGATAAATGATAAAGGGTTACTGCCTACTGAATATAATGAAGTTACAATCACGCGCAGAATCTTTCGTTCCGGTGAAAGTGAATATTTATTAAACCGTAATCTTTGCAGACTTAAGGATATTACGAATCTTTTCATGGATACCGGTATGGGCACTAATGCCTATTCGGTAATCGAGCTTAAGATGGTTGAAACTATTTTAAGCAATAAAGCTGAAGAACGCCGCAATATGTTCGAGGAAGCTGCGGGCGTTAATAAATATAAGTTGCGCAGGCGAATTTCCTTAAAGAAACTTGAAGAGGTTAAGAATGACCTTACGAGAGTAAATGATATAGTTTCCGAAGTTGAGAAGCAGGTTAACTCACTTGAGCGCCAGGCGAAGAAGGCTGATAAGTATAATAAAGTTACTTCAGTTTTACGCGGGCAGGAAATTGATCTTGCCGAAAGGGAATATGTTCTCTGGGACAATAAACGTGCAACATATAAAGAGCAGAAGGAAACAGCTTTCACAAAGAAAATTCAGATTGAGTCCGAATTAAGAAGGCTTGAAGATGAATTATCAATTCTCCGCGAAGAGATTACCTCGATTGAAAATGAACTCAGGATAAAGAGAATAGATATCTCAGTTCAGACCGAAAAAATACACGCCATAGAAAACAGCATTTCAGTATCAGAAGAAAGAAGAAAGTCTCTCGAACGCAATCTTGTACGTTACAGGCAGGAATTAGAAGAGTTGCATCTGCAGTTTGAAGATACTGAAAACAATATTTTTGAAAGTGCTGAAAAGATTAGTTTAATCGGCACGGCTATTAAGCTTAAAGAAACAAAGATAGAAGCAACGATTACCGAGATTGAGGAAAAAAATAAATTCCTTGAAGAAAAGCGCTCTCTTCGCAAAATTCACAGCGATTCTATTTTTGAAAAATTCAAAGATGTAACTCAAAAAGAAAATGAACTTTCCAATCTGGATAAAGCTCTGTCCACGATTGATTCAAATATAGAGAAGCTTGAAAAAAAAATCGTAACTACGGCTGACTCGCTTGCAAAGACCATTTGCTATCTTGAAGAACTTGGGCAGAAAAAGGGAGAAACTGAAAAAGAGCTTACCCGGTCCGAAGAATTATATGAAAAAAAAGAGACAGAAAAGAAAGAACTTGAAAAAGAACTTGCCTCGCTGAAGGATAAAGAACTTGAAGAGCGCGGAATACTTAATGCGCTAAACGATAAGATTGATTTTATCCGGAGTCTTATTAATAATCTTGAAGGCGTTTCAAAGGGTGCCAGGGCTTTAATGGAAAGCGATAGCTGGACGGATAAAGAAAAGATGTTCCTTGCCGATGTTGGTAATGCAGAGGAAGATTACAGGCTTGCTCTTGAAGGGGCACTTAGGAATATATTAAACAGTCTTCTAATAGAATCGCTTTCCGATCTGCAAAAAGCAGTTGATTACTTAAGGTCGAATGATCTTGGCAAAGCTTCATTTTATGTAATAGGGCTGAATGCCGGGAGAAAAAGGACTATACTGGATAAGTGGATTGATTACAGGAATAAGAAAAGTATTAATGAAATAGAAAAAGAGACTGAGTTTATTGGCTGGGCAGAATCATTTATTCAGACAAATGACAAGTGGCAGCCGTTCTTCAAAGAAATTCTATATAAGATTGCCGTTACAAAGGACCTTGACGCAGCTTTCGAGCTTAGCAGGAAATATCCCGATTTTAGTTTCACCACTTTAAATGGTGATTTCCTTGATAAGAAGGGTTTTGTTGATGCAGGTTCGGCTTCAAAGCTTAATGAAACATTATTCGGACGCAGACGGTTGCTTGATAATCTGAGAGATGAACTTCCAAAGTATGAAGGTAATCTTCAAAAACTTAAAAGTGTAATTGAATATACTGAGAAATTAATTAATGAAATTAATCTTAAATATCTTTCAGAGCAGAACAGAATTTTAATTAATGATTTTGCAAATATTGAAAAGCAGATGGCACAGTTTGAGTTTGAAAGGAAAAGAGCCTCTGATGAAACAGATAAAATAAAGAATGAGATTAGTGAGTCGCTACATAATTCTAATCAACTGAAAGAGCAGGAAAATATTCTTTCAATTGACCTGAAGACAGAGCATGGGGAAAAGCAAAAAGCAGATGAATTACTGAAAGAACTGGAGAGTGAAGTAAAGCTTGCTGTACAAGAATATAACACTTCGATTACAGGGCAGAACCAGATAAAGCTGGAATTAGAAAGGCAGATTGGCGAGCGGAAAAATCTTGAGAACAGTATCGTGCGCGCGGAGACATTTAAAGAATCTATAAACAGGACCGCCCTAAAACGGGAGTTTGATATATCGACAAGCTCCGCAGAGATAGTTTCTTTAAATGAAACTATAGAGGATAAGTTGCTCGACCTTGATGAACTTAAGTCCATAAGGAAAAAACTTGCTACTGTTGAAAGTGAAATCGATCAGAGGCTCAGGATTGTTCGCTCGCAGGCGCTTGAGCTTGAGAAAAAAATACAGGAAAACCGCAAAGAGCGTGACCGGGTAAGTGATGCGATTCATTCGGCTGATATAAAGAATAATGAGATCAATCTTAAGATTGATAATCTCATGATGCAGATAAAGGAGAACTATTCAGTTACTCTTGAACTGAAAGAATTCGATAACCTTGAGATGTTTGATTTTACCGAAAGAACAAATGAAGTTCATTCATTAAAGCAACAACTTAAGATCCTTGGTCCTATAAATCTTCTTGCTTATTCAGAGTATGAAGAAGAAAAGGAGAGACTGGACTTTTTACATAAGCAACGCGGGGATCTTATTGAGTCAGAGAAATATCTGATCAGGACAATAGAGGAAATCAATCTGAATGCGCAGAATCTTTTTATGGAGACGTTTAGTCAGATAAGAGATAACTTTGTCAAAATATTTCGTAATCTGTTTAACCCTGGCGATGAAGCTGATTTGAAGATCGAAGAGGGAGTTGATCCGCTTGAAGCCAGGATTGAGATAATAGCAAAGCCTAAGGGTAAAAGACCGACATCTATAGAATTACTCTCAGGAGGAGAAAAGACACTAACGGCAACAGCATTGCTTTTTGCAATTTATCTGGTTAAACCGAGTCCTTTCTGTATTCTTGATGAGGTTGATGCTCCGCTCGATGATGCGAATATTGACCGCTTTACCAGGATTATTAAGGAGTTCAGCACAGGTACACAGTTCATAATTGTTACACATAACAAGCGCACAATGGAATCAGCTGAGACACTTTACGGAGTAACGATTCAGGAAGAAGGGATTTCAAAATTGGTTAGTGTCAGATTTAATGATGATTTTGGCGCTTTCCTTAAATAAGATTTTTATAACAGTTTTTTAATCGAGACAGAAAGTTGAGCAGATACAGGGTAGCAAAAATCGTTGTGTTTTTGCTTTTTATAATAAATTCATATCTTAATGCTCAGTGGAATAATAACCCTCAGGCGAATAAGATACTAGTAACTGGTACAAAGAAACCTCTTAATATATCAACGACAGTTGACAATAATGGCGGCGGTTTTATATTTTGGGAAGATAAGACCGATTCGATTAATTCCAATATTTACTTTCAGCATTTTACTGAAGATGGTATGATAGATTTTCGTGCTGATGGAAAACAGATAAGTAAAAGATTAACGCATAAAAATTCTGCTATATCATGTGCATCTTCTCAACTGACAAGTGTAGTTATTTATAAGGATTATGGGAATAATAAGAGCGGTGATTTATATGTTCAGAAGGTATCTAACCGCGGCGATTTACTTTGGACTGATAACGGAAAGAAAATAACTGATTTCAATGGCGATGCAATTGATCCTTCAATAGCATCGGATTTTAAGGGGAATATTTTTGTCAGCTATATTTACAGGGATTATAATACTCCGGCTAACTATCATCTATATGTGCAAAAATTAAAAACATCCGGAGATGCTTCCTATAAGGATAACGGGTTGCTTGTTATTCAGTCGAGCAGGATTAAATCGCGTCCAAAGTTAACTGTGGATAGTAAAGGGGGCGCGTATATTTTCTGGGTTGAATCAAATGAAGGCAAAGCTCGTCTTAATGCTCAGCATATTGATTCAACAGGCAGATTAAGCTGGGGAACTAAACCAATTTCAGTCTCTGGTTTGGCTGATAATGTTTTGGGTTATACAGTACAGACAATTGCCGGGGATCAGGCTTATGTAACTTGGGAAGTAAAGAAAACAAATAAGGATATTTATCAGCAACTGATATCAATAGATGGAAGATCCTTGTGGTCGCGCGATGGCAAAAGAGTTACTAATCAATATGGTAGCCAGACTTACCCGCAGGCAATATATACAGACTCAACAATAATTTTAAGCTGGATTAATGAAGCCTCTGGCGATAAGGACATTTATATACAGAAGTTTAATATGCGCGGTGAACCTCTATGGGCTAAGGATGGCATACCGGTAATTAAAATGAACGGAAACCAGTTGAGCCAGCGCCTTATCCCTGATTATTATGGCGGAACAATTATTTCGTGGATAGATATGCGTGTAAAGGCTCAGAAGGGAACTATATTTGCACAGAGATTAAATAAAGAAGGCAACAGACTCTGGGATACCACCGGAATTGAACTGGCTGCCAATATAAATTCAGAAAAGAGTTATTTATCGTTACTACCCAATAAGATTAATGGTGCGGTTGCAATATTTAAGGAAAACCGGGCGAACAAAAATAATTTATACGGACAGAGAATACTTGGCAATGGACGGTTCAATTTTGACATACTTGGCTTTAAGGCAATTGTTGATAATAATTTAGTAAAACTTTCATGGCAGACTAATAATGAATCTGAAAATAAAGGATTTTATGTAGAGCGTATTAATATTGATACAAACTGGCAACAGGTAAAATTTGTCCCTGGCAAAAACCTGAAGGGATATAACAGCTATAACTTTTCAGAAAGTCTGCCGGCGAAAGGGGTGGTTTTTTACAGACTGATTCAGGTGGATAGCGATGGCAATGTTCAGCGTTCTAATATTGTTAGGCTGGATAATATAAATCTTAATTCAAGTAACTTTATACTTGTACAGAATTATCCCAATCCGTTTTCAGACTCAACTATAATAAAATATTTTCTGCCCGAAAAATGCAGGGTTGTTCTCGAAATTTACAATGATAAAATAGAAACTATTAAGGTCGCCGTTGATGAGGTACAGAACAGAGGAGAATATTCAATCCCTTTTAGTGTAGAAAAGAGTAGCGGAAAATTAAAGAGTGGCGTTTATTTTTACAGACTAAAGGCGGGCGATTTTGTGGACGTTAAGAAAATGGTTATTGTCAGATAGACTGAACGTATGACAGAATTGAACGAAAGAAATTTTAAGGTATTTATTGATTTTGATGGAACTATTACAACGCAGGATGCAGGCGAAGCTTTTGTCAACACATTCGGCGAACCGGTAAAAGTAAGGGAAATAATTGAGAGGTGGATGAATAATGAAATTACATCTCCGCAATCTTGGTATCTGATGTTTGATACTATTAAAGATCTCAATTTGACTGAATTTGAGAGATTTATAAATACAATTTCGATAGACTCCGCATTCAAATCGTTTGCTTTATATTGTAATCAATATCATTATGAGATAAGGGTTTTGAGCGATGGTTTTGACTTTTATATAAAAAATATTTTAAAGCGCGAAGAATTAGACTATCTTGAAGTATATTGCAATAGAGCCGTTGTCAGTCAGGAGAAAAGAATTATTCCGCAGTTTCCATACGGAGATGAGGAATGTAAATTTTGTGGCAACTGCAAACGCAATCATATATTGGTAAACAGCAACGATGAGGATTACAGTATCTATATCGGAGACGGATATTCGGATAAATGCCCTGTTCAGTTTTGTGATTTTGTTTTTGCCAAGGGGGATTTGCTCAGGTATTGTGAAATAAATAGAATTACTTATTTCCCATTCAAAGATTTTAATGATGTAACCCGGCGTCTGGAAGAGTTAAGATTAAAAAAGTGGCTGAAGAAAAAGCATCAGGCGGAACTTAAAAGGCGGGAAATTTACAGACAGGGGTAGGCGGAAATGTTCATGCAGTATTTTATTTGAGAATTGTTTAATTGTAGATAAGCTGGAAGTGTGGCTGATATTCAATCAAAGATATTTAAGTACAGAAATTATACACCTGTAATATTTACAGGAGTTTTTCTGCTTTACAGATATCCGAATATCTGGAGTCTGCTGACTGGTTTTGTTATTGTTACTGCAGGGTTATTGCTTAGAATATGGGGCGCGGGATATAATAATACGACAAATAAATCAGACGGGACTGAGCAGAAATATTTTATAATCAGCGGACCTTTTTCATATATAAGAAATCCTTTATATGCAGGCAATATTCTGATATATAACGGACTCGGGGTTATGTCGTTTGCTTTATTCCCATATTTGACTTTGTTTACCTTTACCTTCTTTTGTTTGCAGTACAGGTTTATTATTAAAGGCGAAGATGTGCAATTATTAAAGGAATATGGAAAAGACTTTGAGAAGTATAAATCCTCAGTCGCGGGTTTATTTCCAAAGCTTAACGCTTATAAGGATGATAAAATATCACGGGCTGTTTTTAGTTTTAAGTCCGGAATCGAGAGCGAGCGCAAAACGATTCAGGCTATTGGTCTGATGGAAGTTACGTTATTTGTAATATGGTTTATAGGGAGATATTGAAAAAAGAGCTGATGATAATTGCCGGCGAAGCCTCAGGGGATTTACATGGAGCTTCGCTGATTAAGGAACTGAAAAAGAAAGACCCTGATGTTTTAGTATGTGGCATCGGCGGGAGCAGGATGCAGGCAACCGGGATGGAACTTCTTTTCCATATTAATCAGATGGCTTTTCTTGGGTTTGTTGAAGTAATAAAGCATCTGCCTTTTATAAAGAAAGTTCAGATATCTTTGCTTGAGGAAGTTAAGAAAAGAAATATCGGTATAGTCGTTCTTATTGATTATCCCGGCTTCAATCTGAGTATTGCCGGAAAGCTTAAAGAGTGTGGTATAAAAATCATCTATTACATTTCGCCACAGGTCTGGGCATGGGGGCGCAGGAGAGTAAATAAAATAAAGCGTCTCGTTGATAAGATGATAGTGATACTGCCTTTTGAAGAGAAGTTTTTTCGTCAGGCGGGAATTGATGTGGAGTATGTCGGGCATCCGTTGCTGGAACAAATAAAGTATTATAATTATCTAAGTAGGGATGACTTCTTTGACAAGTTTTCACTTGATAAGAATAAAGAGATACTGTTGCTTTTGCCGGGAAGCAGGATGCAGGAAATAAAGAGAATATTTCCTGAAAGTATTTTAGCCGCAGGGAAGATTGCCGGGGAATTTAATATGCAGGTTGTGGTCGCATGTTCTTCTGATATTGATGAAATAGTTTTCAGAGAGCAGACTGACACGGTTGATTTTAAGATTATTAAGGATCATACTTATGATCTTCTGAAACATGCTAAGTTTGGTATCATTAAATCAGGTACGTCAACGCTTGAAGCTGCGCTTTCGGGACTGCCGATGGTAGTTGTTTATGCTACTAATCAGCTGACATATATGATTGGAAAGATGCTTATAAAGATTGATATGATAGGACTGGTTAATATTGTAGCGGGCGAGAAAATAGTCAGGGAATTGATTCAGAAGGATGTAAATGAAAAATGTATCTATGAAGTGTGCAGGTCAATACTTTCAGATGTACCGAAGTATCAGGAAATAAAATGCAGGCTTGAAAACCTGTATAAATCTCTGGGGGAGCTTGGTGCATCGAAAAGAAGTGCTGAGATTATTCATTTATTTTTGACAGGTTCTGGTTAACTATTTCTTTTGTATTCAGAGAGGAGCATTCTTTGAAATTCTGCAGGGAAAGAGATTTGCGACAATCATAAATTTAGTCAGGCAATGGATTATAATTTCGGGCGATGAGAAATGACGGCAGACAATGGGATATCTCAGAAAGAAAAGCAAAATAGACTAACCACCATTAAGGTTCCATGGTATCGGTTCAAAAACATGGGGAGATTCATAGTCTTACTCATTTTTTAATCGATTCTGATTAAGAAAATCTACAGTATTATGGATATTAAAAAGTACAAACGGGAAATATTAAGGTTAGCCGGCAATATGCTTCTGCATAAGGCAATCACAGCGTTATGCAGGACGCTGAGTATTAATATCAAAAATGAAGAAGCTGTTAGGAAACTCGCGGAAGAAAATAAAAACTATGTGCTTGCTTTCTGGCATGGTACGATGCTCGTCCCGTGGTATATAAACCGGGGACTGAAATTTACTGCTCTTGTAAGCAGGAGTAAGGACGGTGCGTTGCTTGATAAGATTCTTAATAAATGGGATTACCAGGTTGTACGCGGTTCAAGTCATACAGGGGGGAGTGTTGCGTTAGGGATGCTGGTCGATTATGCGAGGGATGAAAAAACTGTGGTTATTACTCCCGATGGTCCGCGCGGACCAAAGCATAAGCTCAAAGCCGGAGCCGTTATTACAGCCAGGCGTGCTAATGTTCCTTTAGTTTTGCTTGGCGTTGGCTATAATAAGAAGAGAAATCTTAACAGCTGGGACAGGTTCGAGATACCAAAATTTTTCAGTAAAGTTAACCTGATATTTTCTGATCCTATTTATGTAAGTGCTGATTTGTCATTTGAAGATACATCTAAGATAATCGGAGAATGCGAATTGAAATTGAATGAATTACAAACAGAGGCTGATTGTTTTAATGTTATTTCTTAGGATCATATTATTTCCCTTTACACCTGTTTACAGGATTATTGTCCGGGTCAGGAATTATCTGTTTAACCGCGGGATATTCAAATCGGAGAAGGCAGGGGCGATAGTTATTTCAATTGGCAATATTACGGTTGGCGGAACAGGAAAGACTCCGGCGGTAAATTTTATAGCCGGCATATTAAAAAATGCGAACAAGAAAGTCGGAGTTTTAAGCCGTGGCTACGGGCGCAGTTCAAAAGGCTATAAACTTATTTCTGACGGCGAGGAAATTAAGTCAACTGTCAGCGCTTCGGGTGATGAGATATTTCTTACAGCCCTTGAATGTAAAGTTCCGGCGGCGGTTTGTGAAAGAAGAGTTGAAGGTGCCATCAGATTTCTTAATGACGTTAAGCTTGAAATAATAGTACTGGACGATGCGTTTCAGCACAGATGGATTAACCGTGATTTAGATATTCTTGTATTCGACCAGAACTTTTTAAGCAAGAGCGGTGGGATGGATCAGAATTTATTGCCGGTCGGATTAATGAGGGAACCTTTTAAATCAATTGAAAGAGCAGACGCGGTTATTATTAACAGAAAATTCTCGGACATAACGTTCCTGCCACTGCCTTTAAAGCCTTACTTCGAAGGCAGAAAAATTTTTAACGCATACTATAAGGTGGCTGGTTTTTATGATTTGAGGAATAATCAGTTATATAATTTATGCGACTTCAAGGGGCAGAAAAGTCTTGTGGTTTCAGGAATAGCAGCGCCGAAATCTTTTTTGAATATCCTTGAGGCAAATAATATCAGCGTTGAAAATCAACTGTTCTTCATAGACCATAAAAAATATATAATGAAAGATATTCAGTTGATACGAAAGAAGTTTTATGCAACAAACTCACATTCGGTAATTACTACACAAAAGGATGCTTTAAAGCTCATGGAGTTTGGTAAAGAGCTTGATGACATAGATATTTATTATCTCAAGATAGAAATGGAAATGGACAGCAGGGAAGAGTTTGAACAGTTTATTTTGAAAACGGCAAATTCGAAACAGGCTTAATAAATGCGTATGAATGTATGCTCTTATGCCACAACAAGAAATTATTCATTGATGACATGGAACAAAAGCTAAGTCATCAAATAAATATAAACAAACAAATAATCTTAAATAATTTCAGATTATACAATTAACACAAATGGAGGAGAATTAATGACCCCTAAGAACCCGAAATATGTTTATTTCTTCGGCGCAAACAAAGCTGAAGGAAAAGCAGAAATGAAAAACCTTCTGGGTGGGAAAGGTGCAAACCTTGCAGAAATGGTAAACATCGGTTTACCGGTACCTGCCGGTTTCACTATCACAACAGAAGTCTGCACTTATTATTATGATAACAACCAAAAGTATCCTAAGGAATTAGAAAAGCAGGCGCTTGATTCACTTAAGAAAGTCGAAAAAGAAATGGGTGCAAAGTTTGGAGATGCTAAAAACCCATTGCTTGTTTCTGTAAGAAGTGGAGCCAGAGCTTCAATGCCTGGTATGATGGATACCATCTTAAACCTCGGCTTAAACGATGTTACGGTAGAAGGCATGATTGCCAAAACTAACAATCCACGATTTGTATATGATTCTTACAGAAGATTTGTACAGATGTACGGGGACGTAGTATTAGGTTTAAAGCCGGTTGACAAACATGAAATAGATCCTTTCGAACTTATCATCGAAAAGAAAAAGCATGATAACAACATCGAAAAGGATACAGACCTTACGGCAGAGCATCTGAAAGAACTGGTACAGGAATTCAAAGATGCAATTTTGGAAAAGACAGGCAGTGAATTCCCTGATGATCCAATGGAACAGATGTGGGGAGCTGTTGGAGCTGTATTTGGTTCATGGATGAACGAAAGAGCTAATGTTTACAGAAAGCTTAACGACATTCCTTCCAGCTGGGGAACTGCGGTTAACGTTCAGTCAATGGTATTTGGAAACATGGGCGAAGATTCAGGTACCGGTGTTGCATTTACAAGAGATGCTGCAAGCGGTGAAAACATATTCTACGGTGAATACTTGTTCAACGCTCAGGGCGAAGATGTAGTTGCCGGTGTTCGTACTCCGCTTCCTATTTCCGATCTTAAGAAACAAAGTCCAAAAATTTACAAGCAGCTTGATGATATTCGCCACAAACTGGAAAATCATTACAAGGATATGCTTGATGTAGAATTTACTATTCAGCAGGGCAAGCTTTGGATGCTTCAATGCCGCGTTGGTAAGAGAACCGGTTTTGCTGCAATCAGGATAGCTGTTGATATGGTAAGAGGGGAACTGATTTCTAAAGAAGAAGCCTTAATGAGAATTGATCCTGAACAGCTTAACCAGTTACTCCGCCCGATATTCGATTTAACTGAAAAGAAGAAAGCTATTGATGCCGGCAAGTTGTTGGCTAAGGGTTTGAACGCCGGCCCTGGCGCTGCTTCCGGTATTGTTGTTTTTAGTGCTGAAGAAGCTGAAGAAGAAGCCGCGAAGGGAGAGAAAGTTATACTTGTCAGAATTGAAACATCACCTGAAGATATTAAAGGTATGAACGCTGCTGTTGGTATTCTTACAGCTCGTGGCGGTATGACTTCACACGCTGCTCTCGTTGCCCGCCAGATGGGTAAAGTCTGTGTTGCCGGCTGCGGTACACTTTTAATAAACTATAATGAAGGCACAATAAAAATAGCTGGTAAAGATGGCGTTGTGGTAAACAGAGGCGAATATATTTCAATCGATGGTTCGACTGGCGAAGTTCTCGTAGGCAAACTCGAAACAAAGCCAAGCGAAGTTGTCCAGGTATTGATTACCAAGACAATGAAAGCCAAAGATTCAAAAGTATTCAAAACTTACAATGATCTTATGACCTGGGCAGACCAGATCAGACAATTAAGAGTAAGAACTAATGCTGACCAGCCGGATCAGGCTGAAAATGCAATTGCTTTCGGAGCTGAAGGTATCGGGTTATGCCGTACAGAACATATGTTCTTTGGCGAAGGCAGAATTCTTGCCGTTAGAGAAATGATACTTGCTGAAACTTTGGAAGAAAGAAAAGCGGCTCTTGCAAAATTACTTCCTTACCAGAGAGATGACTTTAGAGGAATATTCCTGGCAATGGGCGAAAAGCCAACTACTATCCGCACGCTTGACCCGCCGCTCCATGAGTTCCTGCCTCACGAAGAAAATGAGATAAAGGAAGTTGCCGATTCACTTAACATTTCAGTAGAAAAAGTAAAAGCGAAGATTGATTCATTACATGAATTTAATCCAATGCTTGGTTTCCGCGGTTGTCGTCTTGGTATTTCATATCCTGAAATAACAGAAATGCAGGCGCGTGCTATCTTTGAAGCTGCGTGCGAAGTAGCTAAGAAGAAAGTAAAAGTAAAACCTGAAATTATGATTCCTCTTGTAAGCACAGTCGAAGAGCTGAAGCTTCAGGAAGCTATCGTAAGAAGAGTAGCTACTGATGTATTTAATGAACAAGGCATTAAGGTTAACTATCTCGTTGGAACAATGATAGAACTTCCAAGAGCTGCTTTAACCGCTGATAAGATTGCTCAGGTAGCTGAGTTCTTCAGTTTCGGTACAAACGACTTAACGCAGACAACTTTCGGTCTTTCAAGAGATGATGCCGGTAAATTCCTGCCTCTTTATGTTGACAGAGAAATCCTCCCGAACGATCCTTTCGTTTCAATTGATATTGAAGGCGTTGGACAACTGGTTGAAATCGGTACACAGAGAGGTCGTTCAGTAAGACCTGATCTTAAGGTTGGTATCTGCGGCGAACATGGAGGTGAACCTGCTTCGGTTGAATTCTGTCACAGGACCGGATTAAACTATGTAAGTTGTTCGCCTTTCAGAGTTCCTATTGCAAGACTTGCAGCTGCAAGGGCAGTAATCAAAGAAGGTAAGGCTGTTGCTGAGAAGAAAGTCGCTAAAGCGATTAAGGCTCCGGTAACCGTGAAGAAGACAACTACTAAAAAAACAGCTCCTAAGAAAGCTACAAATAAAAAATAAAAAATACATATAGAGCAGTAGGTCGTAACTTACTGCTCTGTTATATCTGGTTAAATACAAGATAGTAAGGAGATTTTATGAAGCTATCGGACTTTAAATACAATTTACCTAAGACAAGTATTGCTAAGTTTCCTGCGGAACCAAGAGACAGCTCAAAATTGATGGTCCTGAATAGAGCCACGCAGACTATCGAGAACAAAACCTTTAGTGATGTAATTGATTACATGGACAAAGGCGATGTTCTGGTTGTTAACGAGACGAAAGTTATCCAGGCAAGACTCTTTGGCCAAAAGGAAAGAACGAACGCTATGATAGAAGTATTTCTTCTGAGAGAACTCAATAAGGAAGACTGTATCTGGGACGTAATCGTAGATCCTGCCCGTAAGGTACGAATCGGTAATAGAATTTATTTTAACGATAAACTCTGGTGCGAAGTAATTGATAATACTACATCAAGAGGCAGAACAGTACGCTTTAACCAGCCGGGAAATATCTTCAAAGCCGTTGATAAAATAGGTCAGACTCCGCTTCCGCCTTATCTAAAAAGAGATGTTGTCCCGGAGGATAAAGATAACTATCAGACAGTCTTTGCCAGGGTGGACGGCTCCGTTGCTGCTCCTACGGCAGGTCTTCATTTTACCACTGAACTTATGGATAAGATAAAGAAAAAAGGCGTAAAGCTTGCCCCTGTTATTTTACATATCGGCTTAGGTACGTTCCGCCCTGTTGAGGTTGAAGATTTGACAAAGCATAAGATGGATTCCGAATACTTTGAAGTACCTCCCGCTACTGCCGAGATAATAAACAAAGCACAAAACAACAGACATAAAATAATTGTCGTTGGTACCAGTTCTGCAAGGGCAATTGAAAGCAGCGTTATGTCTGAAGGAATGGTTAAACCTAACCACGGCTGGACAGATAAGTTTATTTTCCCGCCCCATGAATTCAGGGTTGTGCAGAAACTTATTACCAATTTTCACATGCCGGAGTCCACGCTGATTATGCTTGCGGCTGCTTTTGCTGATTATGATCTGCTTATGAAAGCTTATAAGAAAGCGCTCAGGGAAGACTACCGCTTCCTCAGTTATGGCGATGTAATGCTGATTATATGAGAACTTTTGTTATTATTCCTGCAGGGGGAACCGGTACGAGATGTGGCGGGACTTTGCCAAAGCAGTATGTAAAGATTAACGGCAAAGAAATTATCGCATATACGCTGGATATTTTCCAGCAGAACCCGCTGGTTGATGATATCATCATCGCGGCGCGGGATGAATTCAGATGCCTGATAGATGAACTTGCGGTTAAATATAATTTCGGCAAACTAAAGAAAATAGTACAGGGCGGTAAAGAACGGCAGGACTCTGTATATAACGCTCTGTCTTCTGTCTCTGCTGATAATGATGATCTGGCAGTTGTTCACGATGTAGCCCGCCCGTTGCTCAGCCAGGAATTACTTACTGAAGCAATACTGACAGCCAGGGATGTCGATAATGTACTTGTCGCTCTTAAAGCCCGCGATACGTTAGTTAAAGGCGATGGGTTTATTGATTCTTATCTGGATAGAGAAAACGTTTTTTATGCCCAGACTCCGCAGATATTTAAGTATCATATTCTTAAAGAAGCAATGGATAAAGCTTATTCAGATAACTTCATCGGTACAGATGAATCTATGCTTGTCGCAAGAGCCGGGTATAAGGTTAAATTAGTTGAAGGTTCCATCCTGAATTTCAAGGTTACTACAAAGACAGATATAGATATTCTGCAAAGTATCTGGCAAAACAAATAAATATAATCATGGAGCAGTGCTCGTGCAGTCTTCCTGAAGTCTCTTCTTTAAGATTTTTGATATGAAAGACTTGTAACTGCTCCTGATTTATTTCCCTCCTCTCCGTAAGTTCAAAACGGGAATTATCCATTGTTTATTTTACCTGCAGATGTTTTATTAAAATGTCATAGTGTTATATTTGTACTGGCATTTCGGTTTAATACAGTATGCCGGTCTTTATAAAAGGGATACAAAATATTTTAATAATAATGAAAAGCTGCCTGCACTGGATGCAGACATATCGTTTTTTTTTATTTATATCCCTGCATCTCGGGATTATTCAATGGTAAAACAGGATTTATTAATGGAAAGAGCGGGAAAAGTATTAAAAGATATATTCGGATATGACAGCTTCAGACCTTTGCAGTCAGAAATTATTGAGAATGCGCTACGGAGGAAAGATTCTCTGGTTATTATGCCAACCGGAGGAGGCAAGTCTGTATGTTACCAGATTCCGGCTCTTATTTTTGACGGGCTGACTATTGTTATCTCTCCGTTAATCTCGCTTATGAAAGATCAGGTTTATCAGCTTCGGGAACTTGGCATTGATGCGGTTATGCTTAACAGTTCGATTAATATTGCAGAATATAATAGAAATTTCAACAGCGTAAAGGAAAGCAGGGTCAAACTGCTTTACCTTGCTCCGGAATCCCTCTTTAAAGACGATATACAGCAGCTTCTCAGCGAGACCCGCCTGGATTTGATAACTATTGACGAGGCGCATTGTATCTCCGAATGGGGGCATGATTTCAGACCGGAATATCGTCAGCTTGGTTCGTTCAGGAAGAAATTTCCTGAGGCTGTATGTATGGCTCTTACCGCTACGGCAACGCCGAGAGTCCAGGCGGATATATTAAAGAGCCTTAATATTCCTGAAGCGTTAAAATATCTTGCCAGCTTTAACCGCGATAATCTTTTCCTTCAGGTTATACCAAAGACAGATTCTTTCCGCCAGACCGTTGGCTTTCTAAGTGGCTTTAAGGAGCAGTCGGGTATAATTTACTGCTTCTCAAGGAAACAGGTCGATACACTTGCCGAAGAGCTTACCCGGCTTGGGTTATCCGTAAAACCATATCATGCCGGATTAAATGATGAGCAACGGGCACGCAATCAGGAAATGTTTGTAAAAGATGAAGTTCAGATTATCGTTGCCACCATTGCTTTCGGCATGGGCATAAATAAATCTAACGTCCGGTTCGTTATTCATTACGATCTGCCCAAAAACATCGAGTCTTATTACCAGGAAATAGGGCGTTCCGGCCGCGATGGCCTGCGTGCGGATTGTTTGCTACTCTATAGTTATTCGGACGTGGCAAAAATAAATTATTTTATAAATCAGAAAGAAGATCAGGAACGCGCGGTGGCCAGGGCGCATCTGGAAGCTATCGTCCGCTATGCGGAAAGCAGTGACTGCCGCAGAGTTCCGCTGATAAGATATTTTGGCGAAGATTATCAGGAAGAGTATTGCGGTATGTGCGACAGTTGTCTTTCGGATAAGAAAAACCTGGCAGATGTTACCGTGGCCGCTCAGAAGTTCATGTCTGCCGTTAAAAGGACCGGCGAAATCTTCGGCGCTAATTATATTATCGATGTGCTGATGGGTGCGGAGCTGGAGAAGATATTCAGTTTTAATCATCAGAATCTTTCCGTTTACGGCATAGGACGCGAACTAAGCAGAAAGCAGTGGCAAAAATTATCGCGCCAGTTGATTACAGGGAAGTATTTGTATAAGGGAATTGAGTACGGCAGCTTAAAACTCTCCCCAAATGCCTATAATGTCCTGCTAAAAAATGAAAAGGTCTTTGCAGATATAACAGATCATGAGATTAGCCTTAAAGGTGCAAGGCAGGAGAAGCTGACAGAGCAAAATATTGACCAGGAGCTTTTTGAAATCCTCAGACAGAAGAGAAAACAGATAGCCGATAAGTCCGGTCTGCCTCCTTATATGGTTTTTTCCGACAAGGCGCTTACTCAGATGGCTGCGGCCTATCCTTCGAATAAAGAAGAGCTTTTAACAGTACAGGGGGTTGGCAGCCGGAAGATCGAAACTTACGGAAAGATATTCCTCGATATTATTAATGATTATTGCGAAAAGAAAAACATCACGAGGGTGCGCCCGGCCGCTAACAGAGTAACTCACGTATCTGCAAAGCCGGTCTTTTCTGGTTCGGGAGCCGGTAAGCCCAGACACGTTATTGTAGGCGAAGCCTGTAATAACGGCAGTTCAATATCGCAGCTGATGGAGATGTATAACGTAAAACCCGACACAATACTGTCCCACCTTGAGAAATATATAAGCGAAGGTAATTCTATACGACCGGAAGGCATACAGGAGTTCCTTGACTGTGATGAAGACACTAAACGCAAAGTGTTTGACGCATTTGACTATGAAGGCGCAGAAAGACTATCCCCTGTCTTTGAAAAATTGTCGGGTGAGATAAATTATGAAAAACTGAAAGCTTTCAGACTCCTTTACTATATACTGAAGCCATAATTACCCGTATAATTCCCTTTTTGAAGCAAATACACCTCCGAGTTTGCCTGAAAAATGATTTTTGAAGTGAATCCACTTTTGGTTTTGCCCTAAAAATGATTTTTGAAGTGAATCCACTTTTGGTTTTGCCCTGAAAAAGATTTTTGAAGCGAATCTACTTTTGGTTTTGCCCTGAAAAAGATTTTTGAAGCGAATCCACTTTTGGTTTTGCCCTGAAAAAGATTTTTGAAGCGAATCCACTTTTGGTTTTGCCCTGAAAAAGATTTTTGAAGTGAATCCACTTTTGGTTTTGCCCTGAAAAAGATTTTTGAAGCGAATCTACTTTTGGTTTTGCTCTGAAAAAGATTTTTGAAGTGAATCCACTTTTGGTTTTGCTCTGAAAAAGATTTTTAGAGTGAATCCACTTTTGGTTTTGCCCTGAAAAAGATTTTTGAAGTGAATCTACTTCCGGCCTTACTTCAAAAATGATTTTTAAGGTGAATCTGCTTTTGGTTTTGCTTAATAACAGGTTTTTCAGGGGTGTGGCAAATTTCTCTTTTAGAGTTACCGGCTTCAACAACGAATCGGGGCAGGAATATGCCGGCGGTGGGAATTGTACCCGTCTTAAGAATAAAAACAAAAGCAAATAAAGTAAAATAGGGGATAGTCTGTCATTCTCTTAATCATATTCATAATCTTACTCATACCCGCTTCAGGAACAATGAGTAAGATTAAGATTATGATTAAGAGGGGAGCAGGGGGAAAAAACTGCCGCTTAGCCTATGACTGTGAAGCCGGTGTATTTTTGAAGTGCTTCAGGCACAATTATTTTGCCTTCGGGTGTCTGATAAATTTCAAGAATCGAGACCATCAGGCGGCTGGTGGCAAGACCGGAGCCGTTGAGGGTATGAACAAATTCAGGCTTTTTTGTCAGTTCGTTCCTGAAACGGATATTGGCCCTTCTTGCCTGAAAGTTTTCGAAGTTACTGCATGAAGAAGCTTCCAGCCATCGGTTCTCGGCAGGACTCCATGTTTCTATATCATAGCATTTTGTGGCTGCAAAGCTTAAATCTCCGGTGCAGAGCATAAGAACTCTGTAAGGAATCTTTAATGCCTTTAGTATGTCCTCTGCATCAGCTACCAGTTTCTCTAATTCATCGTATGAAGTCTCCGGTTTTACAAATTTAACCATCTCAACTTTATTAAACTGGTGAACTCTCAGAAATCCCTTGGATTCTTTTCCATAGGAACCTGCTTCGCGTCTGAAACAGGCAGAGTAGCCTGCATATCGTATCGGGAGTTCTTTTTCCTCAAGAATTTCGCCGCGGTGCAGATTGGTAATAGGCACTTCAGCAGTCGGAATAGGGAAGAGGTCATCCTTCTCAATAGCATACATATCCTCTTCCATCTTTGGGAGCTGTCCTGTTCCCTTCATTGATTCACGGTTAACGAGGAAAGGCGGGAAGACTTCACGGTAGCCGTGGTCATTAATGTGAGTATCGAGCATAAAATTAATAAGAGCGCGTTCCAGCGTAGCTCCTTTTCCTAAATAAACAGGGAAACCCGCTCCGCTGATCTTAGCGCCGCGTTCAAAATCCAGTATCTTATGTTTTTTGCCTAATGCCACATGGTCAGAAACCGGAGATTCATTCTTAAATGAGAATCCTTCCGGCAGCCACTGCCTTACCTCAACATTTTCGGCAGCTGATTTGCCTACGGGAACCGAAGCACTTGGCAGGTTTGGTATGCTCATAAGTATTTTATCTAAATCATCCTCTGTCTGGCGCAACTGCAAATCGAGTCCAGTAATTAAATCTGATACTCTCTTCATTTCCGCTAAGACGCTGCTTGTATCCTGACCGGCTTTCTTCATGGCGGGAATCCGGGCGGAAGCCTGGTTCCGCCGGCTTTTTAGTTCGTCAGTATTGAGAATCAGTTCTCTTCTTTTCTCATCAATTGCCAGAATCTCATCGACTCTGCTCTTTTCGTTTTTATTTTCGATTCCCTGCCGGACAAATTCGGGGTTTTCGCGAATGAATCTGAGGTCTAACATTATTATCCTTCTTTCTGTTTTACGACAATATTATAAATTTTATTTTTAACGTATATCTCTTTCACAATGGTTTTCCCATCGGTATGTTTAAGAACATTTGGCTCGGCGAAGATTATTTCCTTAATCAGGCTCTGCTCGCTGTCAACAGGGAAGTTAAGCGTGGCTCTCAGCTTTCCGTTTACCTGTACTGCGATAGTTACAGTATCAACCGAAAGGGCAGCCTGGTCAGCGGTGTACCATACCGGCAACTGAAAAAGAGATGTCTCTTTACCCAGAATAAACCAGCATTCTTCGCCAAGATGCGGAGCTACGGGCGCGATGAGCGCTACGAAACGTTCTAAAGTATAACTCTGAACCGCCGGGCGGCATTTTTCAAGATTCCTGACCAGTTCGTTAACCAGTTCCATCATAGAGGCGACCGCAGTATTGAAGCGGAAATTCTGAATTTCGTCTTCGTATTTATTAATAGTCTGGTTAATTTTCCTGTAAACGCTTTTCTCTTCTTCGTTAAGTCCGGCAATAATAAACTTCTCAGGAGCCGGATGGTTTTTGGCTGTTGCCGGATATTTAACGAACTGGTCATAAGAGCGCTGAACAAATCTGTCCACCCCGATAATGCCCGTATCGTCCCAGTCTCCGCCCGCTTCATAAGGTCCCATAAACATCAGATACAAGCGAAATACATCTGCGCCGAACTTCTCTATAAACATATCGGGGTTAACAACGTTGCCTTTAGACTTCGCCATTTTGGCTCCGTTATTAGTTATGGTTCCCTGATGTACCAGAGTTGAGAAAGGTTCGTCATACTGCGTCAGCCCGATGTCCCGTAAAAACTTATGAATAAATCGCGAATATAAAAGGTGCATCGTAGCGTGTTCGGCTCCGCCTACGTACATATCAACGGGAGCCCATTCCTTTGCGCGCCGGGGATTAAACATACCGTCTTCAACATGCGGATCTAAGTAGCGGAAATAATACCATGAAGAATCTACAAATGTATCCATAGTATCAGGGTCTCTTAGTGCATCGGAGCTGCATTCAGGGCATTTCACGTTCATAAATTCCGGATTGGAAGCTAACGGAGACATTCCCCGCTGGTTAAACTCCACGTCATAAGGTAGCTTTAACGGAAGCGCGGTTTCTTCCAGCGGAACCTCGCCACATTTAGGGCAGTGAATAATTGGTATCGGTGTTCCCCAGTAGCGTTGCCTTGAAATAAGCCAGTCGCGCAGTCTGTAGTTAACCTTTCTCCTGCCGATGCCGCGTGATTCCAGATAATCAGTTATCCTGCCTGTACAATCATCAGAGTTAAGACCGTCAAAGCTGCCGGAGTTAATCATCGTGCCTGATTTGGTAAAAGCTTCGGTAAGTGTATCTTCGGCATTAGTGCCGGTGGCAAGTATAACTTTGTGTATTGGCAGATTAAATCTGGATGCGAAAGCAAAATCCCGTTCATCATGCCCGGGTACAGCCATGACGCAGCCTGTTCCATAAGTGGCGAGTGCGTAATCAGCTATCCAGACCGGTATTCTTTCCCCGTTAACAGGGTTGACAGCACAGGCACCTGTCGGCACTCCGGTTTTTTCTTTTGTTGTGGATGTGCGGTCTATTTCTGAAAGGGATTTAATCGAGTCAATATATTTGTCAACGTCTTGTTTATGCTCTTCAGTCGTAAGACTTGCCACGAGGGGATGTTCAGGGGCGAGAACGATATAGGTAACTCCGAAAAGAGTATCGGGGCGCGTTGTAAAAACTGTTATTTCCTCCTCATGCCCTTCTATCTTAAACTTTACCTCTGTACCCGTGCTCCTGCCAATCCAGTTGCGCTGCATCAGCCTGGTTTTCTCAGGCCATTTAATGGTATCGAGACCTGAAAGAAGTTCTTCGGCATACTCAGTAATTTTAAAGAACCACTGAGTCAGATTTTTATGAATTATGACAGCGCCACAACGTTCGCAGCTACCATCAGCCAGAACCTGTTCGTTCGCTAACACAGTCTGGCATGAAGGACACCAGTTGACGGGAGCGTTCTTCCTGTATGCCAGTCCCCTCTTATAAAGCTGAAGGAACAGCCATTGATTCCATTTATAATATTCAGGGACGCATGTCATAAGCTCGGCATCCCAGTCGTACATGTTTCCCATATTCTTAAGTTGCCGGCGGATATCCTTAATGTTCTTCATTGTCGAGTCGTAAGGGTGTACGCCGGTTTTAATCGCATAATTTTCTGCAGGAAGCCCAAAAGCGTCATAGCCTATTGGTTCAAAAACATTGTAGCCCCGGAGTTTCTTATAACGTGCCCATGAATCGGCAGGTCCGTAGTTATACCAGTGCCCGCAGTGCAGTCTGGCTCCCGATGGATATATAAACATAACGAGGCAATAGAGTTTGTTGTCTGTCTTTGAAAAGTCAGTCTTATAGGTTTTATTTTCTTCCCAATAGCTCTGCCATTTCTTTTCTACTTCGGAATAGGGGTATCTCATAATCATTAAAAATATTTTGTGAAAAATTATATCTAAAATTATCGAAAAAGCATACCTATATCAAGGCGCGGGTCTTTATTGAGCCATATTTGGTTAATAAAAGTCGGGACAATGCTTTTATTCGTATCAATTTTTAATATGCAGGGCAAATTAGTGCTGATTTACCAGAAATTTATTATTTTGCAAAGCAACATTAACGACTCAGAGGAAAAAAAAATGGATTTATTTGAGAACGAACAATTTTATTATCGCAATGGAGAACTTTACTGTGAAGGGACACCCGTTGAGGAGATTATTGAGGCTGTCGGCTCTCCGGCATATATTTACAGCAGGAATTTTTTTGCTGACAGGTATAAAGAATTTAACGAGGCGTTCGCAGAAGTAAAGCACTCGGTGTTTTTTGCCGTAAAGGCGAATTTTAATCTGAATGTTATGAAAACATTCTCGGATATGGGATGCGGGCTTGATGTTAACTCTGCCGGCGAACTGTTCAGGGCGCAAAAGACAGGAGTTTTGCCGGGTAAGATTATTATGTCCGGAGTCGGCAAAACTTATGAAGAGATAAAACTCGCGCTTGAGTATAATATTAAACTTATTAAAGCCGAGTCGCTTGAGGAACTCAGGCTGATAGATGAAATCGCCTGTCAGCTGAATGTAACTGCCCCGGTAGCTTTAAGGGTTAACCCGGACGTGGACGCGAAGACTCATCCGTATATATCGACCGGTCTTGCCGAGAACAAGTTCGGTATTCAGGCTTCAGAAGCCGAAGAAATATATGCAGAGGCTTCCGGACTGGAGAATATATCCCTTGTGGGGATGGATATGCACATCGGTTCCCAGATAACTACGACTGCCCCGTTTGTTGAAGCTGTGGAGAAGATGGTTACGCTGTTTAAGAAGATAAGGGCGCGTGGTATTCCTTTAAACCATTTCGACATAGGTGGCGGCATGGGTGTAAGGTATAAAGATGAAAATGTTTTTACGCCTAAGGAACTGGCTGCGTCCATAATGCCGGCTCTTTTATCGCTAAACTGTGAAATCATGTTCGAGCCGGGAAGATATTTTACTGCCAACGGCGGTATCCTCGTGGCAGAGGTGCTTTTTTCCAAGAAGAACGGGGAGAAAAATTTCATTATCACGGACGTGGCTATGACCGAGCTGATCAGACCGAGCCTTTACAGCGCTTATCATCATATTCAGCCACTTAAACTGAAGCTGAAGGAAGATATTACGGTTGATATAGTAGGCCCCGTATGTGAGAGTAGCGATTTTATGGGCAGGAACAGAGTTATTGAGTCGTTAGAGTCAGGTGATAAGATTGCCATAATGAGTGCCGGAGCTTACGGAATGGTGATGGCTTCTAATTATAACGGCAGAAGGCGTCCGCCGGAAGTACTTGTGGATGATGACAAGTTTTATGTTATACGAAACAGGGAAACTTATGAGAACATGCTACTGGATGAGAATCTCCTGTTGGACCTGATTTAGCAAAGCCGGCAGCGTCCTTCCCGCTGACGGGAACGGAATAAGTTAAGATTTATTTAACGTACAAAAAATAATGATAAAGAGAGGATAGAGATGAGAAATAGTTTAGTTATTCTGTTTGCAGGTCTGGTTCTGATGACTTTTGAAGGCTGTCTGGTCGGGCATAGTATATCTTATGAAATAGTGGCTGACAAGTCGGGCGAAGGTGTCGCGCGTGTAACCTACACTAATATCAGGTCAGATGCGACTAATGCTCAGCAGTTAGAAGAGGACAAGAATCATCTGTTTAATTATATGCTTAAAAGCGGACAATTCCTTTCGGATATGAATAAAGAAGGGAAAGAAATAGTCTCGCGTAATCTTATGGTTTCAGACGGTATGCTTAACGGGCAGGGCGTTTACAGGTTTGACAAAATAAGCAGTATAGAGAACCTGACCAGAGATGACGGGTTTTACTTTATTACTCTGGCTCTTGATGACAGCGTGCTTACGACAAACGGAGAGATTATCAAATCCGGCAGTTACAAACGTATATTGTGGGTTGATAATACCGATACGCTGAAGTTCCGGATACTGACCGAACCAACTGACAACGCACCATTAAAGGAAATGGCTCAGTATTATGCGAAATAATATTTATTCTATATGATGGCGCGTTCCCGCGCCGATGGTTATAGAAAATTGAATTTATAACAGATGACAGTATATCCCTGTTAAAGTTTGAGCTTCTTTGGCTTAATTCTCGGCACGTATTTTTTCTTTATGTAAAAAAATAATTTCAATGCGGGGCACTTATCTGCAAAAGATTCAAAAAATCCCATTATGGTTCCCTTCCGTGGTTGTCAAAAAAAAAATATATTTTATTACTGAGTCTGATGCTTCTTGCCTGCAAAGGATGCAGCTTATTATATGGAATAAACAGAATAATTCGTCAACAAAAGCTGCCTGATCCGTCGTTATTGCCGGATAAATTAAAAGTAAGTCTGAAAATAAGTTGATTACCAGGAATAATCTTCCTGGCACGGCTATTGAACTAACATAAACGCCGGCAAATAAAATGAATTATTAAACAAAAAAAATGGAGTAATCAATGTTAGTCTCAAAAATCAAAAACGCTGCTTTAGCAACAATCGTTCTTTCAGTATTCGTATTCTCAACCGCGGCAGATGCACAGACTAAGTCTAGTCAAAGTCTAAAGGGAGCAAAAAGCACTACAACGCTTCAGTCTGGAACGCGTTTCGTGGATGCAGACGGTGATGGACTTTGTGATAATGCAGCATCCGGTAGTAGCCAGAATGTAAATGGCACCTGTTTAATGGATGGTTCCGGCAGGAAGAGCGGAATGGGAAAAGGCAAAGGACTTAATAGCGGAAGCGGCACATGTACCGGCACAGGTGTCTGTGATGGCACAGGACCTAAAGGGAATAAAGCCTCCAACTAATTAGTTGCAGATGATACTATAAATGGCGCGATTCATATAGAGATTCGCGCCATTTTTTTTTAATTAACCTGAAAGAACTTATGCATTCTGCGTTCTGCCACCTGACTGAATTAATATCTCCGGCTATTTCCTCAATATGATTCAAATCTAAAATAAAAGACCCGTTGCTGAATTTCCCTTGTTCGAATACGCACGCCAGGGAGACTTCTGAATTATTTGGGCTGAATCCAAATATCCGCTGGCTGAATCCAAATCAATAAAAATTTATCTTACTTCAGGTTCAGCTAAGATTATGATTTAATATGATGTCAGATAATGTCAATAATTAAAAATCAAATATGAGGAGAGAAAATGGATTGTGTCAGTTGTTCAGCTAAAACATGCCGGAAAACAGAAAGCTGCGGGGCAGAGAAATTTGATGTTTCAGAATTGCAGGCAGATTATGAGCTGGAAAGTAATCAGAAAATACTTCAGTCTGCATCTCAGCTTGTTGATAATGGCAGAGCAGGTAGCTTATCCCGTCTGGATGAGATAATTGAATTTATTCAGACGATGAATTACAAAAAGCCGGGACTCGCTTATTGCTATGGAATGGAACAGGACGCAAAATTAGTAAAGCAGATTTTTAAATCCAGGGGACTCGGATTAAAAACAGTCTCATGTACTGTTGGCGGTGTTGCTCAGGATGATATTAATAAAGCAGGCTGTATTCATAAAGTATCATGTAATCCTCTTGGGCAGTCCAGGCAATTAAATGCCGAAGCCGCTGATTTTGTAATTGTTATGGGCATTTGTCTTGGGCATGATATTTTACTTCAGCGCGAATTAAAAGCGGATTTCACGACATTTGTTGTAAAGGACAGGGTTTATAATCATGCTCCTTTAATGGCTGTCAGACAGGCAGGCAAAGCCGAAATAAGTCAATGATTTTTTTAATAAAGGGAAATTTGGGAATAAAATAATGAAAAAGAAAGCTGTTGTGCTTGGCGGGGGATTTGCGGGTGTACAGGCCGCTATCGAATTAGTGAAAAAAAAGATGTTTGATGTTACGCTTGTGTCCGACAGGGATTATCTTTATCTCTATCCAATATCGATTTGGATTCCTACAGGCAAACTTGATTTTGAAAATGCAAAGGTCTCCCTTAAAGATATTCAGAAAGCATATAAGTTCAATCTGATTATTGAGCCGGTATTAAAGATAAATTCGGCTGAAAATAAAGTCCTCTGCCAGAATCTAACGCTTGAATATGATTATCTTGTAATTGCTATGGGTGCTGATAAGATGAAGCATCAGGGGCTGGAAAATACTCTTTCAATTTGCGGGAAGCCTGAGATATCCCTCGCGATTCGCGAAAGGATTAACAGTCTGATTACAAGAGGGAATGGGAAAATTGCCATAGGTTTTGGAGGGAATCCGCTGGATAAATCTGCAGTACGGGGCGGACCAGCTTTCGAACTGATTTTTAATATTCATAACCTGTTCGTTGAAAAAAATATTCGGAATAATTTCGAGCTGACATTCTTTGCTCCAATGGAAGAACCGGGAGCAAGGATGGGAAGAAGAGCAATGGTTATGGTTGCCTCAATGTTCCGCTCATTTAATATAAAGAAACAGTACGGAATAAAAATTAAAGCCTTTGAACCCGATGGCGTATTATTTGAGAATGGTTCAAAAGTTGCGTCTGACTTAACTATATTTATTCCCGCTTCAGCCGGGCACAGCATATTAAAAACCTCAGACCTTAAACTTTCAGAAGCCGGTTTTATCAGAATCGATGATAATTGCTTAGCGGAAGGCACAGATAATGTCTATGCTGTTGGCGATATCGCTTCTCTTGAAGGTCCTGAATGGAAAGCAAAACAAGGGCATACGGCGGAAGTAATGGCAAGGTGTGCCGTTTACAATATTTATAATTCGGAGAAAGGGCTTCGGGAACGCAAAGGTTATATTAAACATTTAAGCATACTGTGCGTTATGGATACAGGCAACGGAGCTGCATTTGTATATCGCGATAACAAGAAGGCATTTGTGATACCAATGCTGGTAGTCGGGCATTTACTGAAGAAAGGCTGGGGTAAATATGTCAGGGCTGTCAAAACAGGAAAGTTACCGCGGCTTCCCGGTTTATAGCATTGTAATTATCAGTTCCAGGCTCAGATTGATTCAGTTCCTGACTGATAATTACAAGGTTGAAGGCTGCAACTATACTTATTGCCGGAATAAATAAGAAAGGGAGACTCTCTAAAATAATGAGGAAAAACTCAACACTAATTTATATCTACCGATAATTTATCAGATAAAGTATCAGTTTTATAAATAAAAAATAGAAAAGAAACCCGCTATTCTTGACAATGAGTCATTCATAATTTATATTAGTTCACAAAATAAACAACAATGAATGATATAACTATAAATATTACCTCCGACAAAGTCGCAAACAAGTTTGCCGGCAATAGATATATCGTGTCGTTAACAACAATCTACGGCATTTCTTCAGTCTTCATTCTATCAGGGATTAGCATTATTGTAGCTCTAACATCGATTATTGTTAGTCTAATAGGCTAAATAAACAGGTTAATCCCTAATCTTTTAATACTCAGCAAAAAACGTAATTAATTCAGATTCAAGGGATAGCCGAAAATCCCAAAGAATTCCTGAGGAAATATAATACAGAGGTTTTTATGAGATCTGACTTAATAAAAAAAGGTTTTGATAAAGCTCCGCATCGCAGTTTGCTAAAGGCAACCGGAGTTATTAAGAGCGATGATGATTTTAAGAAACCATTTATCGGAATATGTAATTCATATATAGATTTGGTGCCGGGTCATGTTCATCTCCAGGAATTTGGCAGGCTGGTAAAGGAAGCCGTAAGAGAAGCCGGCGGAGTTCCCTTTGAATTTAATACAATCGGCGTTGATGACGGTATAGCAATGGGGCATATTGGCATGAGATATTCATTGCCCAGCCGCGAACTTATTGCAGATAGTGTTGAAACTGTTATTGAAGCGCACCGTCTGGACGGTATGGTGTGCATACCGAATTGTGATAAGATAGTCCCAGGGATGCTCATGGCGGCTTTGAGAGTAAATATTCCGTCCATCTTTATATCCGGCGGTCCGATGAAAGCAGGCCGGATGCCGTCAGGTGAAAAGGTTGACTTAATATCCGTCTTTGAGGGAGTTGGTCAATATCAGATGGGTAAAATAAATGAAGAGCGGTTGAAAGAACTGGAAGATTTCGGCTGTCCTTCATGCGGTTCCTGTTCCGGTATGTTCACAGCTAATTCAATGAACTGCCTGATGGAAGCTTTAGGCTTAGCTTTGCCTGGGAATGGTTCTATACTTGCCCTCGATCCAAGGCGTCATGAACTTGCCAAAGCTGCCGGCAGGCAGATAATAACACTCGTGGAAAAAGATATAAAGCCCCGCGATATATTATCACGCGAGACGCTTTTGAATGCATTTGCTCTTGACATGGCAATGGGGGGAAGCACAAATACTGTACTTCATACGCTTGCTATTGCTAATGAAGCGGAAATTGATTTTAAATTAAGTGAATTAAACGAACTATCGAAAAAGGTGCCTTATATCTGTAAAGTGAGTCCCGCATCGAAGTTTGTACACATGGAAGATGTTGACTCAGCAGGCGGAATTTCCGCAATATTAAATGAGTTATCTAAGATTGATGGAGCGCTTGATCTTTCAAGACCTACTGTTACAGGCAAAACGCTTGGCGAAAATATTAAAGGCAGCGAGATAAAAAATTATGAAGTAATTCATTCAGTAGATGAGCCATACTCCAAGACAGGAGGACTGGCTGTATTGTTCGGTAATATTGCGCCACTGGGTTCAATCGTAAAGACTGCGGCGGTAGATCCTAAGATGCTTGTTCACAGGGGACCAGCCATGGTATTTGAATCGCAGGATGATGTAATAAAGGGAATTTCTGAAGGGAATGTTATTGCCGGGGATGTTGTAGTTATAAGATATGAAGGACCCAAAGGCGGACCTGGTATGCCTGAGATGCTTGCTCCTACAAGTTTAATTATGGGGCGCGGATTAGGAGATAAAGTAGCATTGATTACCGATGGCAGATTCTCAGGCGGGACAAGAGGCGCGTGCATCGGACATATTTCTCCTGAAGCGGCTGTAGGCGGTCCGATAGCGGCGATTCAGAATGGCGATATTATTTCTATCGATATAAATAATTACAGAATTGATGTAGAACTGACTGACGAAGAAATCGCAAAGAGACTAAACGGTTTGCCAGAGTTCAACGCGAAGATTAAGCGAGGATATCTTGGCAGATATACGCAGATGGTTACTTCAGCAAATACCGGCGCGATATTAAAATTACCAGAAACTCAATCTAATAATAAGGCTTAGTGATGAAAAAAAATAAACTCTTAATGAAAGGCGCTGAAATATTCTTTGAATGCCTCAGGCAGGAGAAGGTTGATTATATATTTGGCTATCCCGGCGGGGCTGTTCTTAAATTATATGAACAATTATATGACGTTGATTTTCTGGAGCATGTGTTAGTTCGCCATGAACAGGGAGCAATGCATGCCGCGGAAGGATATGCCAAAGCTACCGGTAAGGTGGGTGTAGTGCTGGTTACTTCAGGACCGGGAGCTACAAATACGGTTACCGGTATAGCCGATGCGTATATGGATTCAGTCCCTGTTGTTATCTTTACCGGTCAGGTTTCAAGTCATTTAATTGGCAACGATGCTTTCCAGGAAGCTGATATTGTGGGCATAACCCGTCCGATAACAAAGCATAATTTCCTTGTGCGCGATGTTAAAGAACTGGCTTCTACAATAAAGAAGGCATTTTATATCGCCTCAACGGGAAGACCGGGGCCGGTTCTTGTTGATTTGCCAAAAGATGTAATCAATGATTCATGCGAATTTGAATATCCTGATACGATAGATATTAAAGGATATAAGCCTGTTTCCCAGGGTAATCAGAATCAGATTAAGAAAGCTGCTGAGATGATAAGGAATGCCAAGCGTCCGTTGCTTTATGTCGGGGGTGGCGTGATAATGTCAGGCGGGACTAATGAGCTGGCTTTATTTGCAAAGGAAAACAATCTGCCCGTAGTGATGACATTACAGGGACTTGGTGCGTTTTCAGGCAATGAGCCTCAATCATTAGGAATGCTTGGAATGCATGGAACGTACTGGGCTAATATGGCTACTCATAACTGTGATGTGCTTGTATCTTTAGGCGCACGTTTCGATGACCGTGTTACGGGTAATACTGAAACATTTGCAAAGCATGCGTATAAGATACACGTTGATATTGACCCCACGGCAATTGATAAAAACGTAATAGTTGATCTTCCGATTGTCGGAGATGTGAAGCACGTACTCGCGGAACTTGCTACTGAATTAAACCATCCGCCAAAGGTAGAAGCCTGGTGGCATCAGATAGAACAGTGGAAAGAAGAATGTCCGCTTGATTATGAAAATAGCGATGGGCGTTTAAGGGTTGAATATGTAATAGAGAAGATAAGTGAAAAGACGAAAGGCGAAGCCGTTATAGTAACCGATGTTGGTCAGCATCAGATGTGGATTGCGCAGTTCTATAAATTTGTAAACCCTCGTTCGATGCTTACAAGTGGCGGTCTTGGGACCATGGGATTTTCTATACCTGCGGCAATTGGTGCATCCTTTGGCATAAAGGACAGACCGATAGTATCGATTAGTGGCGATGGCGGATTCCAGATGAATATACAGGAGTTGATTACTGCGGTTGCCTATAAGTTGCCAATTAAGTTTATTATTGTAAATAACAGCTTCCTTGGTATGGTTCGCCAGTGGCAGGAATTATTTCATTCAGAAAAATACAGTTTTACAGATTTATCGAAAAGCAATCCGGACTTTGTTAAGGTAGGCGAGGCGTTTGGTCTAAAATCATTTTCAACAAGCTCACCAGAAGATGTTGAGGATTTATTGGATAAAGCTTTTGCTTACAATGACGGTCCAACGCTCATTGAATTCAAGGTTGTTCATGAAGATATGGTATTCCCGATGGTGCCGCCAGGGTCTTCTGTTGACAATATTATTATAAAAAGATTAAACACAAAACAAATTGAAAACTTATGAAACACATTATTTCAGTACTATTAGAAAACAGGTTCGGCGCTTTTAATCGTGTTGCTACGATGTTTAGCGGAAAGGGCTTTAATATTCAGAGTATTTCAATCGGTGAAACAGAAGCGCCTGAGATATCGCGAATGACGCTTGTAACAAGCGGTGAGGATAAAATAATTGAGCAGGTTGTTAAGCAGTTAAACCGGCTTATCGATACTATCAAGGTCGTTGATCTTACTCAGACATCTACAGTTGTGCGCGAGCTTGCATTAATTAGCGTCTTCTATCAGAAGGCTACGAGAGCGGAGGTTACAAATATCTGCAATATATTCAGAGGCAATATTGTCGATATAAACAACAAAACTCTTACGCTTGAAATTACAGGTCCGCCTGCGAAGATCGATGCGGCGATTAATGTACTCATGCAATTTGGAATTAAAGAGATGGCCCGTTCAGGCGCAGTAGCCCTGAAGCGTGGCGAACAGATAAAGGATTACAAAAAGGAAACTACGTTTTCACAATTATAAAAGGAAATAAATATGAAAGTATATTATGAACAGGACGCTAACCTTGAGCTATTGAGAGATAAGAACATCGTTGTACTGGGATTTGGTAGCCAGGGGCATGCCCATTCACTAAATCTGCTGGACAGCGGAATGAATGTATGCGTTGGGTTAAGAGAAACAAGTTCATCTTGGGAAAAAGCAGAGAAAGCGGGATTAAAAGTTAAGACAGTTTCAGAAGCGGTAAAAGAGGCTGACATTGTTATGGTTCTGTTGCCTGATCAGTCGCAGAAAAAAGTTTATGATGAAGAAATCCAGCCGTACTTAAAGTCAGGCAGTACGCTTGCTTTTGGTCATGGCTTTAATATTCATTACAAGCAGATTATTCCGGCAGATGATATTAATGTTATGATGATTGCTCCAAAAGGCCCGGGTCATTTGGTCAGGAGAACTTTTATCGAAGGTGCAGGCGTGCCATGTTTGATTGCCGTTGGCAATGATCCATCCGGGCAGACAAAAGAACTTGCGCTTGCGTGGGCAAAGGGAATCGGAGCTACCAGGTCCGGTGTTATAGAAACAAACTTTAAGAATGAAACCGAGACTGATTTATTCGGGGAACAGGCAGTACTTTGTGGTGGCTCGGCAGAACTGATTAAGGCTGGGTTTGAAACGCTAACTGAGGCTGGATATCCGCCTGAACTTGCTTATTTCGAATGTATGCACGAGATGAAACTTATTGTTGATCTTTATTATGAAGGCGGGCTTTCAAGAATGAATTATTCTGTAAGCGAGACCGCTGAATATGGCGGTATGTCAAGAGGAAAGAGAATCATCAATGCTGAATCAAAGAAAGTAATGAAAGAAATTCTGGCTGAGATTCAGGACGGAAGATTCGCGCAGGAATGGCTTGATGAATGCAATGCAGGTCAGCCAAAGTTTGAAGTAATGCGAAAAGAGAACCAGCAGCATCCGATTGAAGTAGTCGGGGCAAAGCTCCGCTCGATGATGAGCTGGCTGTTTAAGAAGAATGCCAAAGAAGAGGTCGGCGTATGAGTTTTAAAATAATGCTTTTGCCAGGCGATGGTATTGGAGTAGAGGTTGTTAGCTCGGCTGTCAAAGTATTAAAACTTGTAGCTGAGAAATGTTATATTAGCTTCGAGTTTAATGAAGGGCTGATGGGCGGGTGTTCTTATGACGAGTATGGGACTCCGCTTACTGATGAAGTGTTGGAAGAGTGCAGGCAGACCGATGCAGTTTTACTTGGCGCCGTGGGCGGGCCAAAGTGGGAGGGCCTGCCTCACGAAAGCAAACCTGAGGCGGCTTTGCTCAAACTCCGTAAATCGCTTGGATTATTTACAAATATAAGACCGGCGAAAGTTTATGACAGTCTGGTGAATTCATCGACATTAAAGCCTGAAGTTCTGAAGGATACCGACTTTGTTGTCTTAAGAGAATTAACCGGCGGTATATATTTCGGCAATCCGAGGGGTTATGATGATAACCGTGGATGGAACACGATGGAATATTCTTATGAAGAAGTCGAACGCATCGCGAGAATCGGCTTTGATATTGCACGGAACAGGAACAAGCTTGTAACATCGGTCGATAAGGCAAATGTTCTGGAATGTTCGCAGTTTTGGCGCAAGGTTGTACATGAAGTGCATAAGGATTATCCCGATGTAGAGTTAAGGGATATGTATGTTGACAACGCGGCTATGCAAATCGTAAGGAATCCGCGACAGTTCGATGTATTGTTAACATCAAATCTCTTTGGTGATATTTTAAGCGACATTGCAGGCGTTATTACTGGTTCGCTTGGGATGCTTCCATCTGCGAGTCTTGGAACAAAGCATGCATTGTATGAGCCGATTCACGGGAGTGCGCCTGATATTGCAGGGAAAAATAAGGCTAATCCGCTCGGGACTATCTCGTCTGTTGCGATGATGCTTGATTATACGTTCAAACAGCCCGCGACGGCTTCTTTGATTGATAAGGCTATTGAGCAGACATTAAGAAGCGGTTTCAGGACAGCGGATATTTATTCTGAGGGAGATACTCTGGTGAATACTGAGGAAATGACTCAGCTTGTGCTTGAGAAAATTGAGGAGATGAACACGGATTAGTTGTCAGTTTAGAAATACAGGGCATTTTTATAATCTTAATCATAATTTTACTTATTTCTCCCGAAGTAATCATGATAATTTGTTTGTTGCCTGAAGATTTTGGAGTTTGGTGTCTCGCAATGAGATATTTTGAGAAACAATGAAATGTATTGTCTGACAATGAGTAAAGGGATTAAGAATTTGTCTGACTATTTATTGAATTAAACCTTGAGGAGGTAGTTTTGGAAAGTAACAGAGTAATAATATTTGATACTACATTACGGGATGGTGAACAATCGCCGGGAGCTTCATTAAATGTTTATGAAAAACTTGAGATTGCAAGGCAACTAGTAAAGCTAAATGTGGATATAATAGAGGCTGGTTTCCCGGTATCATCGCCCGCACAGTTTGAAGCCGTTAAAAGAATAGCGGATGAATCAACTGCTGTTGTGGCAGCTTTATGTCGCACAAAAGATCTTGATATAAAAACGGCTTCTGAGGCTCTTAAGAATGCCAGTAAGCCAAGGATACACACTTTCTCAAGCACTTCTGATATTCATATACTCGGCAAGTTTGGTGATGATAAGTACGGACTTACGCTCAATGATAAACGTAAGAATGTTATTCAAATGTCAATTGATGCTATCAAATACGCTATGACATTTGTTAGTGATGTAGAGTTTTCGGCTGAAGACGCTAGTCGTACAGATATCGGCTATCTTTCCGAGGTAATTGAAGCGGTGATTGAAGCGGGAGCTACGACTGTTAATATTCCTGATACGACCGGATATACATTGCCTGATGAGTTTGGAGCAAAGATAGCCGAGCTTAAGAAAAGGGTTAAGAATATCGACAGGGCGATAATCAGCGTGCATTGTCATAATGATCTGGGACTGGCGGTTGCAAACAGTCTGAATGCATTGAATTTTGGGGCGCGTCAGATTGAGTGTACAATCAACGGAATCGGGGAAAGAGCCGGCAACGCTTCGCTTGAAGAGGTTGTTATGGCTCTTAAAGTCAGGAAAGATATTTGTAAATATTATACTGAAATTAATACGCAAGAAATTTATAATGCGAGCCGAATGGTTTCAGGTTTTACAGGTATTGTTGTTCAGCCTAATAAGGCGATAGTTGGCGAAAATGCTTTTGCTCATGAGTCCGGCATTCATCAGGACGGGGTGCTGAAGGATAAACAGACTTATGAAATTATGACTCCTGAGACTGTCGGAGTAAATAAAACTAAGCTTATTTTGGGTCGTCATTCAGGACGGCATGGACTTAAGTCAAGATTGATTGAACTTGGATATCACCTGAATGAAAAGGAGCTTGAGAAAACATACGAGCAGTTTGTCGATCTTGCGGATAAGAAAAAAGAGATATTTGATGAAGACTTAAGAGTTTTGATGGGCGACAAGATACTGAAGGAAGAGGAATTATTTGAGCTTGTTTCACTTCAGATACAGGCGGGAACAAATTCAATACCTACAGCAACAATCAGAATAAAGGTTAAATCTAATATACTTCAGGAGTCATCGACCGGGGATGGTCCGGTTGACGCATGTTTTAATGCTATAGAACGTGCGTTGCAGATAAAGCCTTCCGTTGAATCATACAATGTTCGTTCGGTTACATCTGGCAGGCAGGCGCAGGGCGAGGCAATAGTGCGAATACGCTGCGAAGAAGAATCCTTCATCGGGCGTGGCGTTTCGACTGATATTATTGAGGCGAGCGCTATGGCGTATTTGCAGGCGATTAATAATCAATATATATTTATGAATACGCCAATCGAAATAAATGAAAATTCTCCTGTTCTTAAAGTGGGAATTTAATGATAGAACAGTTTTGAAAAATAAGAAAGGAATAAATAAATGGGAATGACGATAACCGAGAAGATACTGGCAAAATCAGCAAAGATGGAAAAAGTAGTCCCGGGCGAGAATATCTGGCTTGATGTTGACGTTCTTATGACGCACGATGTGTGCGGACCGCCAACGATTGAAATATGGAAGAAGGAATTTGGCGAGAAAGCTAAAATATGGGATAAGAATAAGCTTGTGATATTTCCCGATCATTATATTTTTACGGAAAACGTGCATGCAAACAGGAACGTTAAGATATTAAGGCAGTTTGCAAGCGATTATCAACTGCCGAATTATTATGATGTCGGCACAGACCGCTATAAAGGTGTCTGCCATATTGCACTTGCAGAAGAAGGATACAACGTTCCCGGTACGGTGCTTTTTGGAACAGATTCGCATACTTGTACATCTGGCGCGTTTGGGATGTTTTCAACGGGCGTGGGCAATACCGATGCCGCTTTTATACTTGGCACGGGCAAGATTTGGGAGAAGGTTCCTGAGTCGTTGAAGTTTACATTTAACGGCAAAATGCCTGAATATCTGACGGCGAAGGATTTAATTTTGCAGATACTTGGCGACATTGGCACGGACGGTGCTACTTACTGCGCTATGGAGTTTGACGGCGAAGCTATCAATTCTATGTCAATGTATGAGAGGATGACTCTGACAAATATGGCTATTGAAACAGGCGCTATTAACGGTATTATTGCCACTGACGATGTGGTAAAGGAATATCTCACCGAACGTGGCATTACAAATTATGAAGTATTCAAAAGCGATGCGGATGCAAACTACCTGAAGAAATTTGAATATGACGTTGCAAAGCTTGAGCCTGTTGTTGCAAAGCCACACAGTCCTGATAACCGTGACTCGGTTAAAAATGTCGAAGGGACGAAGCTTACTAAATGTTATATTGGTTCATGCACAGGTGGCAAGATTACTGATTTTGAATTTGCGGCAAAGATTCTTTCAGGCAAAAAGGTAAAGGTTCCGACTTTTATAGTACCTGGTAGCACGACTGTGGACAAACAGCTTGACGAGCGGACAATCGGCGGGATATCGCTTCGCGATATATTTATAAATGCCGGATGCGATTTAGCCCAGCCTTCATGCGCAGCTTGTCTTGGCGGACCATCAGATACCTTCGGACGTTCTTCTGACGGAGATGTAGTTATTTCAACGACAAACAGAAATTTCCCGGGCAGAATGGGCAGTAAGAAGTCCGGGGTTTATTTAGCTTCGCCTCTGACTGTTGCGACTTCGGCTGTTAATGGAGTTATTACAGACCCAAGAGAATTTGTTTAGACTAAAAAAGTAGTAAGTTAATGTACCCGAAAAACTTAATCAGGTAATAAATATGAATAAAATAATTACAGGCAAAGCCTACGTACTTGGTGATAATATAGATACAGACCAAATAATCCCGGCAGAGCATCTTGTCTATAGTACAAGCGTTTTAGAGGAATTAAGAAATTATGGAAAGTTTGCTCTTTCGGGAGTTCCGCCTGAAAAGGCAGGGTTGCCTGAGGGTAGCGTTCCATTTATAATCGGTGAAAATTATGAGTCGGAATATACAGTTATTATAGGCGGCACAAACTTCGGATGCGGTTCTTCACGCGAACATGCACCGTTGGCTCTTAAGGTTGCAGGTATTCAGGCTGTAGTCGCTGAGTCATACGCAAGAATATTTTACAGAAATTCAGTTGACGGTGGTTTTGTTATACCGTTTGAATCGGCAACCAAATTAAACGATGTAATAAAGACAGGTGATGTGGTTGAGATTGATTATGAAAAAAATGTTATAAAAAACATAACCGATGGGAATGAATATGTTCTAAAAACGCTCGGCAATGTTTTCGAAATTGTAAAGTCCGGTGGTCTGTTTGAGTTTGCAAGACAATCAGGGATGTTAGTTTAATGTTGGAAGGAAGAGAAATGAAACCACAGTCCATCGAAGTATTTGATACCACGTTACGCGATGGTACGCAGAGCGAAGGGATAAATATATCAGTACAGGATAAGCTGAGGATTGCTCAAAGGCTTGATGAATTCGGAATCGATGTTATTGAAGGCGGCTGGCCAGGTAGCAACCCGCGCGATGAGGAGTTCTTTAGACTTGCCAAACAGAATGGTCTGAAGAGAGCGCAGCTTTGCGCTTTTGGTTCAACGGCAAGAAATGTTCAGAAAGTTTCTGAAGATATAAACCTTAATGCGTTGCTTTTTGCTGAAACTCCGGCGGTTTCGATTTTTGGGAAGACATGGAGACTACATGCCGAACGAGGTCTGGGGCTGACTGAACAGGAGAATGAGGAACTGATATATAAATCAGTAAGGTTTCTAAAGGAACATGGGCGCAGGGTAATTTTTGATGCCGAACATTTTTTCGATGGATATAAAGACGACAAAGAGTTTGCCGTAAAGATGCTTCAGGCTGCCCATAGCGCCGGAGCTGATGCGCTGGCACTTTGCGATACTAACGGAGGTAGTCTGCCGCATGATGTATTTGATATTGTCAGCGAGATAAAACATCTGATAGATGCTAAAATAGGCATACACGCTCATAATGATTCAGAACTTGCGATAGCGAATACATTAAGCGCCGTCAGAGCGGGGGCGGTTCAGGTGCAGGGAACGATAAACGGAGTAGGTGAGAGATGCGGTAATGCGAATCTGTGCAGCGTAATTCCAAATTTGGTTTTGAAGATGGGACTAAAAACTCAAAGCGCGATAGATCTGAAGAAGTTAACCAGTCTTTCCAATTATATTTATGAAACAATAAATCTTGCTCCGTTCCCGCGGGCTGCATTTACAGGAAAGTCAGCTTTTGCGCATAAGGGCGGCATACATGTAAGCGCCGTACTTAAAGACAGCCGGATGTATGAACATATCAGTCCGTCTGAAGTTGGTAATATTCAGCGCGTTCTGATTTCCGACCTTGCAGGGCAGAGTAATATAAAGTATAAGGCAAAGGAAATTGGAGTCGATCTTCAGGATAATCAGGAGCTTACAAAAAAACTTATTGCTCATATTAAATCGATGGAGTTTGAAGGTTACCAGTTTGACGGTGCAGAAGCTTCATTCGAGCTTATTCTGCATTCCGAGATGAATGATTTTATACCTTTTTTCAAGATATTGTACTCTAAAGTAAATGTGATGTATGATATCAATGGTGTAAATGATGCTGAAGCTGTTCTGAAAGTAGAGGTCAATGGTGAAATTGAGCATACAGCTTCCAACGGAGAAGGTCCGGTTAATGCGCTTGATAATGCGTTAAGAAAAGCGCTGATAAGATTTTATCCTGAGATCTCGGATGTAAGCCTGATTGATTATAAAGTCCGGGTGCTAAATGAAAAACAGGGAACATCGGCAAAAGTAAGAGTGCTTATTGAATCCAGCGATGGAACTGATACATGGTCGACTGTAGGTGTAAGCAATAATATAATAGGTGCCAGTCTTCAGGCAATGAATGACAGCATTAATTACAAATTATTCAAAAGAAATAAAGAAAAAATATAACAAGCAATTTAACCTGTTACGTCTCGGACGCTTTCAACGGTATATTATTTATAATGTCTCTTTTTATAACTAAAGTGGGAGAAATTATAACCGATAATGAATTAAGCGGTTACATGGTGGAATAAGTCTGCATAAAGTATAGTTCTATAAACCTGACTTACCTGCCGGTTGAAAGCTACAAAATTAGCATTAATAGAGAACGGGGGTTAAAGTGATGTACGAAGTTTTAATATCCGAAAATTTCAAATGGAATGAGTTTATCGGAAATTTATATTTCTCAAGGTATTTTGATAATAACCCCGCGCTCTTCTTAAAGACCGAAGAAAATATCCCTATAATTATCTGTACTGTGGATATCCCTGAATTTTTCAATGAATATCCATTTGGCGACAATAAACTGGTTATAGTTAAGAACAACAATGAAAACCAGGGGATACTGGAATCATTGACAGATGCCGGAGTTGCTGAAAATGTTTTTACAATTAGCGACACCAGCCAGATGGAAGCACTTGAAATCTGCGAACTTTCTGAATCGGTAATCGATTTATTAAAGTCTTGCGGCGAGTATTATGTCTGAATCAGCCCGAACTCCCATCGATAAAGTTTAACATATCAAATAAGAAAAGCACAATTTAAATGACTTTAAAGAGTTTTCATTGTATTTTTCAACCGTTATTTTTGGCATTAGTGAAACTATGTGCGGATATTTTAGAGTATAACAACCAAAGATTTTGATTCATCCGGCGTTTCTGCGTATAATTTTATGTGAACTTTATGAACTAACTTAGGAGAGTGATAAAATTGAAAATAACTAAGCAGTTTACTAATCGGGAAAGCCAGTCATTAGACAAGTATTTACAGGAAATTGGTAAGGTTGAGCTTCTGACTCCCGCTGAAGAAATAGAATTAGCTATAAAGATTAGAAAAGGCGAGCAGAGCGCTTTGGAAAAACTGACCAAAGCAAATTTAAGATTTGTGGTTAGTGTTGCCAAACAGTATCAGAATCAGGGACTTTCCTTAGGCGATCTTATTAACGAGGGAAATTTCGGACTTATGAAAGCTGCCAAAAAGTTTGATGAAACCAAAGGCTTTAAATTTATTTCGTATGCGGTATGGTGGATCAGGCAGTCAATTCTTCAGGCTATCGGTGAGCATTCAAGAATCGTCAGACTTCCTCTTAACAGAGTCGGTACTTTGAGTAAGATAGCAAAGGCTCATAACAGCCTTGAGCAGGAATATGAAAGAGCTCCAAACGTTGATGAGCTGGCTAAAGAACTGAATATTGAAGTAACTGAAGTGCTTTACGCATTGGAAATTTCAGGCCGCCATATATCAATGGACGCGCCGTTTTCACAAGGCGAAGAAAGCAACAGCCTGCTTGACGTTATCCCTGACTTCCAGCAACCTGAACCTGATTCAAAACTGATGTCGCAATCGCTTAAAGAGGAAATTGAAAGTACTCTTTCTACTCTTTCTGAAAGGGAAGCAATTGTGATTAAGCATTATTTTGGCATTGATACCGAAAATTCACTTACGCTTGAGGAGCTTGGTGATAAACTGAACCTTACGCGCGAAAGGGTAAGACAGATTAAGGAAAAAGCTCTCCGCAGACTCAGACACTCCTCAAGGAGCAAGAGCCTGATTGAATATTTAGGTTAATCAATATTGTAAGGGGATACCAAAAGTATTCCCTTTTTTTTTGTTTATTCCCAGTTTTACCGTGGTAACGGTGCTAATTGCCGTCTGACTTTCAGATATCCGTTGATTTATCTCCTAATTATGAAAAATTTGTTATTACTTCTGTCTCTTTGCGCTTTTTTCGATATATTTGCGCAGGATACTACCTTTACTATTGAGAACTACCGGATAGATCTCAGGCAGTTTACCCTGACGGTAAGCAATGTGAATTCTAAAGTTTATGACAAGACTTTCTTCAGTCCGATGGGGTATTCGCTGGATATGAATAATGATGGCATTGAAGAGCTGATTATTAGCGATTATCAACAAATCGCCGGATTTGAATATTATACTATATATGTATTCAATACGTCCGGTTCATTTTACCAGACTGACTCAATCTACTCAGGGCTGAAAGAACCATATTTTATTTACCAGGACGAAATAGAGGCACTTGTGCTTGTTACCGGCAGTCCCGACTTTGATTCAATGAACTCCACCGGACTCGAAACAGCGTTTTCTCCATTGACCTGCTGGTGTTTTGATGATTCATCGCTTGCTATTGTAAATGACCGGCTCTATGATATCTTCTTAGAGGAGAATACTAATAATATTGCAGTACTTAAACTGTTCTATGAAGAACAGGGAAAGGATTGCAGGATAACTGAAATAATGAAGCCGGTTATTGCTTCCATTTATATTAATTATATCAGGGCTGATGAAACTGCTATGGCTGAAAGAACTATAAGTCAGTATTATTACTGCGATGACAGGGAAAAATTCAGACAGGTATTAATAAATTTATTATAGGAATTAATATGAAATTTGACTGGACCGAATATCTTAACCAGACTCTTAATGTAACGATGATTGAAAACTATGGAATGAAGTTCGAGGATAAGAGCGAACAGCCGCTATATGAAATTGTTTTTAAGACAGGCAGATTAATCGGAGCCTTCGAGGATGGCCTTTTGCTCGAAGCTGCAAGAGAATTGCATCAGGTGAAAATATTTATACCGTATTCGTCTGTGAAGTGCGTAGAAATTTTCAATGTATAAGAATCTAAAAATGGTGGGTAAACAGAATGGAAAGAATTAAACTTGGCATTATAGGAGCCGGTCATCTCGGAAGGCTCCATACGAAGGTAGTTAAGACAATCCCAAACTGCGAGCTTGTCGGTATTTATGATAAAGACCCGGAAAAAGCTCAGGCTTGCCGCGAAGAATTTAACGTAAGGGTATTTGAGCGGCTTGAGAACCTCCTTGCACGGGTCGATGCAGTTTCAATTGCGGCTACGACAAGCGCACACTATGAGATTGGCAAAGGATGTCTTGAAGCTGGTAAGCATGTTTTCATTGAGAAGCCGATTACTGCCCTGCTTTCCGAAGCCGAAGAACTTATCCAGATTGCAAACAGCAAATCGTTGAATCTGCAGGTGGGACACATCGAACGGTTTAACCCGGCGTTACTGTCACTTGATATGTATAATCTCGCTCCAAAGTTTATTCAGACCGATCGCCTGTCGCAGTTTAACCCGCGCGGTACAGACGTTGCCGTTGTGCTTGATCTGATGATTCATGATATCGATATAATCCTCAGCCTTGTCAAAAGCGGGGTGAAGGATATTCATGCAAGCGGCGTTGCTGTAGTATCTGATAATATTGATATAGCAAATGCCAGAATTGAGTTTGAAAACGGAGCGGTTGCCAATGTAACAGCAAGCAGAATCTCACAGAAAAGAATGCGCAAGATGAGAATGTTCCAAAAGGATACTTATATCGCTCTCGATTTTATTACCGGTGTTTCTGAGGTTTACCGTCTGATTTCAAAGGAAAGCTATGAGAAAGCTGTGAACCAGTTTATCTCATTCGGTGAAATAGGCGTTGGCGAAAAGACTAAGATGGTTGTCTATGAACAGCCCGAATTAAAAGAAATAAACGCACTTCAGTATGAACTTCAGCTTTTTGTCGATTCTGTTATTAATAATACAAAACCTGTTGTGTCAGGCGAGGACGGACTCAGGGCGCTTAAGGTGGCTCAGATAATAATAAAGAAAATTGAAGAATCGGGCATTAAGTAAGTCTTTCTTTCAATGTTAAATTATAAGAAAAAAAGAAAAAAAATGGGAACACAAGGCAAAAAACTATCTGTTTATGTAATCCTGAGCTGTTTTATCTTTCTGTTTGACAGTTGTAGCGTTTACCAGACGTTTCAGAACATCAGCCGTCTGAAGTTTAAGCTAGGCGAGGTAAACGGATTCATCGTTGATGGTGTTTCGATAAGCAATAAGTCAGGGCTGCAGGATTTCAGCGCAATGGATATTCTAAAGCTTACAGCCGGTGTTGCCAACAGGCGCCTGCCCGTATCATTCATTGTAAATGTAAACGCTCTTAATCCTGACGATGGCAAAGGCGGGTATCCGGGAACGGATGCAACGCTTAAATCTTTCCCGTGGCGACTGATGATTGACGATAAAGAAACAATTGCCGGCAATATATCCTCGGCTGTTTCAGTACCCGGCACTGGTGAGGCGGTAGTTATTCCTATTAAAATTGAGATGGATTTGTTTAAATATTTTCAGGACAAAGGTTATCAGGGGCTGCTGGACCTTGCGCTGAAAATCGGCGGACAGAATAAAGACCCGCTGAAGATTAAACTCGCAGCCCGGCCAACTGTATCAAGTCTGCTTGGAGATATAACCTATCCGAAAGAGATAGTATTAGTGCAGACGGAGTATAAATAAGTATGATTAAGAGGGCATGCCCGACAAAGTCCCCTTTTCCCTCATACTCTTAATCATAATCCTAATCTTACTCATTTCATGGCGGGTGAGTAAGATTATGATTATGAGTAAGATTAAGAAAAACATCAGGTGTGCTGATATTTTTAAGAGAATTTCCCCATGAGTCCTGCCAGCCTTTTACCCATCCGGCAGATATTGTCTATTGTGTATCATTCATATTAACCCAAAAAAAAATTATCCGGTCATTAAATAACCGCCAGTCGGGCAAAATAAGTTTCTATGACCCAATCCGCAAGTGCGGATTGACCCGTTTAAGGCTCTATGACATGTCCTGCACCTGCAGGATAAGCAAAAAGACGTTCTATGACATGTC
>JBAXDX010000008.1:0-52407 GCA_037140715.1 Ignavibacteria bacterium | reverse complement strand
TATCCAAATTTACTCTGCTTTTCTCTTTTTACCCACTATAAACAACATAGACCCACTTTATTTTAATATAAATATAAAATAATTAAATATTTTTCTATAAAATCAGCTTGCTATGTTAATACTGACGACTGTTAGACAACCCTGCCAGCGGGTTTATTCCATCGGGTCATTCCGTATTTGCAGAATAAAAATGTCAGAACTATAATTCGTATGATTCTCATGATTTATATGATAACGGAACAAGGTAAAAAGAGTGCATTTGAAGCAGTCAGGAGCATTGAGCAAGCTATTCCCTTTAAGATAAAGAAATTTGATAGTAATAATGGTGGTAAATTCATTAACTTCCGGAAAAATCTGATGACTTAATTGAATATTTTTATTATGTTCGCTCAATATCATTAACAACAATATTGCGGGGACTTATGAATTTAGATGCACTTGTCTTTGCTGCACATCCTGACGATGCAGAACTGTCAATGGGAGGAACTATTGCCAGACTTTCAAAACATGAGTTAAAAGTCGGGATCATTGATTTTACACGTGGCGAACTTGGCACCAGAGGGTCAGCCGAGATCCGCCAGAAAGAAGCTTTTCAGTCCGCTATTATACTTAATGCCGCCCTGCGCGAGAATCTCGATATTCCTGATGGAAATATTGAAGCAACCAAGGAAAATGTTGAGCGTGTCGTAATGTGTATCCGTAAGTATAAGCCTAAGATAATATTTGCACCTTACTGGAATGACCGCCATCCGGATCATATACAGGTAAGCGTGATTGTTAAAAAAGCAATGTTCGTTGCCGGTCTTGAAAAGGTTATAACTTTCGACAAGAAGAAAAAACAGAACGCATTCCGCCCTGAACATTTATACTACTATATGCAGACTTATACCTTCGACCCGTCGTTTATTGTTGATATAAGTGAAACATTTGAAACAAAAATGAAATCGGTTAATGCATATTCTTCGCAGTTCTTTAACCCGAAGAGTATTGAACCCGAAACTTTTATCAGCCGCCCGAACTTCATAAAATATATTGAATCAAGAGCGCATGTTTATGGGTTTAAAATCGGACGCGACTATGGCGAACCGTTTTTAAGCGAAGAATATATTGAACTTGACCTGATAAGCGCGCTGAAACGTAAAACAGGTTAAGCAGGGTTAAGACTGACGGATTATAATTAAGATTACGAAAGAGACCTGCCCTTAGAATGTTTCTTTAACCCGCAGGGACCTGCAGAATGCTTTAATAACCGGTATTTAACCGGCTGTGGTTTCCATGTTGAGCCAGGAAACTTTTTTCAGGTGCCGGGTAATCTCCCGGCACTTGGAAAATCTTTTTTCAGGTGCCGGGTAATCTCCCGACACTTGGAAAAACTTTTTTCAGGTGTCGGGTAATCTCCCGGCGCTTGGAAAAACTTTTTTCAGGTGCCGGGTAATCTCCCGGCACTTGGAAAAACTTTTTTCAGGTGTCGGGTAATCTCCCGGCACTTGGAAAAACTTTTTTCAGGTGCCGGGTAATCTCCCGGCGGTTGGAAAAACTTTTTTCAGGTGCCGGGTAATCTCCCGGCGGTTGGAAAAACTTTTTTCAGGTGCCGGGTAAACTCCCGGCGGTTGGAAAAACTTTTTTCAGGTGTCGGGTAATCTCCCGGCGGTTGGAAAATCTTTTTTCAGGCAACGGGTAATCTCCCGGCACTTGGAAAAACTTTTTGGTACCGGATGGAGTTTGTTACTGTGTTCATGAATGATTTTCAGACCATACAGAGTTTTTGACCGGACTTAATAATATTTTTTTTACCAGTTCCCGTCAAAGGGTTGCCTGAACCGGCAAAATCAGTCCGTTCTGTATCTTTCTTTCATTTATTTATCGGTATTTAAGTATTTTTCAGTTTAGAATAACATAATAAGGAATCTCAAATGGCAAAAATATATCTCAGACGGAATGAAGAACACAGAATTAAGAACGGGCATCTCTGGGCTTTCAGCAATGAAGTTTTTAAGCTCGAAGGCGAGGCAGAAAGCGGGGATATGGTGGATATTTATGATTCACGGGAAAATTATATCGGAACGGGTTTTTACAATAAGAATTCGCTGATAACTTTCCGCCTTTTAAGCCGAAAACCGGTTAAAGACTTAGGCGCGTTTATCATTTCTTCGATTCAAAAAGCTTATGAATTAAGAAAAGCTTTCTACCCCGGAAGAAATTCTTACCGTCTGGTTTTCAGCGAGAGTGATTTTTTGCCGGGACTTATCGTTGATAAGTATAATGACACCTGTGTTCTTCAGGTCTGTTCTGTCGGAATGGAGAGGAATATTGAACTGATTGTTAAGGCGCTTAAGGAAGTTACAGGCGCGGTTAATATTTTCAGCAGGAACGAGCATTTCTTCCGTAAGACAGAGGGACTGCCGGAGGAGGACAGGATATATGCCGGAGCTGTCAGGTCTGAAATTATCAGCGATGGCGCAGTAAAATATAAAATTAATTTTGAAAAGGGGCATAAAACCGGCTTTTATTTCGATCAGGGGGATAACCGCACCTTCATAGAAAAAATATCGAATGGAAAAACTGTGCTTGATGCATTCTGTAATTCGGGCGGATTTGGTTTGCACGCTACTTTAGCCGGAGCAACGGACGTGCTTTTCCTTGACAGCTCCGCTTCTGAAATACAAAATGCCATGGATAATTTTATACTTAATGATCTTAATGCCAAAGTTGAATATGTTGTTGCCGATGTTTTTGACCATTTTGAAAAACTTATTAGTGAAAACAGGAAGTTTGACGTGGTGATGACTGACCCTCCTGCCTTTGCAAAGAACAAAAAGAGTCTGCCGGTGGCAAAAAAAGGTTATGAGAAACTTAACCGCCTGGCCCTTAAACTTGTTAACGATGGCGGATTTCTAGTTACGTCTTCATGCTCCCATCATCTGCTTCGCGGCGATTTTCTTGATATTATTAATGTGGCCGCTTATAAAGCTGAAAAAAAAGTACAGCTTGTACATTTTAACTTCGCAGCGCTGGATCATCCGCAGCTACCGGCAATGGAGGAAACTGTTTATCTTAAATTTGCGGTATTAAGGGCAGGGGAAGGGTAAAGGCAAAGGTAAAGCATCTGATAATATATGTTAATCTGCCGGTATTGTAGAGATGCACGGCCATGCAATGTTGTCAGGTTAAGACAGAAAACTTTTATTGCGCCCTTTCAGGGCTTATGGATTTTTATTCTGTTTTGTTCGATGGGCTGTTGCCCATCGCTGATATATTTCGCCCTTTCAGGGCTAATTCAGCCCTGAAAGGGCGAGATATAATAGCACAGGGCAATCGCCCTGTGAAAAATGGATACCCTAAAGTATAAAAATCTATTAAATTTCCAGGCAACGCGGAAACCTGCGGGATATATAAATTGTAGAAGCATATAATAATCGTAAAATAAATGAGGATGAAGCTTTGGATATTGCACAGCTAAATGAAAAAATAAAAAATGAAAGCGCCTTTATCGATCTGTTATTCAGCGAAATAGGCAAGGTTATCGTTGGACAAAAGGCAATGGTCGAAAGACTTATTGTAGGACTGTTATCAAACGGGCATGTTCTGCTGGAAGGCGTTCCGGGACTTGCAAAGACTCTTGCCATTAAATCGCTTGCCTCAGCTATGAAGGCAAAGTTCCAGAGAATTCAGTTTACTCCTGACCTTCTGCCTGCGGATTTAATCGGTACAATGATATATAACCAGAAGGATGGGAAATTCCTTATCAAAAAGGGACCTGTCTTTGCCAACTTTATTCTTGCAGATGAAATTAACCGTGCTCCGGCAAAGGTACAAAGCGCTCTGCTCGAAGCAATGCAGGAACGCCAGATTACTATAGGCGAGGATACCTTTAAATTGGAAGAACCTTTCCTTGTGCTGGCTACCCAGAACCCTATTGAACAGGAAGGAACATATCCGCTACCGGAAGCTCAGGTGGACAGGTTTATGCTTAAAATTAAAATTACTTATCCGACCCGCGAAGAAGAACTGAAGATTATGCACCGGAATGTTGATAATATTACCGACCAGAAGATTCAGCCCGTAATTACTCCGCAGGATATTCTTAATGCAAGAAAACTTATTCAGGAAATTTATGTCGATGAAAAGATTGACCGCTACATTCTTGATATTGTTTTTGCTACAAGAAACCCGAAGGAATACGGTCTTGATAATCTCGTTGATATGATAAGCTACGGAGCTTCTCCAAGAGCTACTATTAACCTTGCACTCGGCGCACGTGCAATGGCATTTATCAGGAGACGCGGTTATGTAATCCCTGAAGATGTGCGGTCTATCTGTATGGATGTTCTCAGACATCGTATTGCCGTTACTTATGAAGCCGAAGCCGAGGAGATTACAACTGAATATGTAGTTCAGGAGATACTCAATAGGATTGAAGTGCCATAGCGAATGTCTGTTGCTGACCGGCGGATTTTAATTTTGATAGCCATGGGTTTTAACCCAATGCTGTCAGGTTAAGATACAAAACTTTTATTGCGCCCTTTCAGGGCTTTTGGGGTTGTCTGGGGAATTTATTTTTCACAGGGCGATTGCCCTGTGCTATTATATTTCGCCCTTTCAGGGCTGAATTTAGCCCTGTAAGGGCGAAATATATCAGCGATGGGCAACGCGCCCATCGGACGAAATAAAATAAAAATCCATAAGCCCTGTAAGGGCGCAATATGGTGTTAACCTGACAGCATTGTCTCTCCACCTGTGTTTTTGAGCGGATGCTGTATTATAAAAACAAAACATTATAAAAAAAATGCTGACCAAAGAACTGCTTAAACAAGTAAGACAAATTGAGATAAAAACAAAGGGCGTGGTTAACCAGGTTTTTACGGGGGAATACCATTCCGTCTTTAAAGGCCGTGGCATGGAGTTCTCGGAAGTGCGCGAGTATCAGTTCGGCGATGATATTCGCAATATCGACTGGAATGTTACAGCGCGTTTAAGTCATCCCTTTATTAAGGTTTTCGAAGAGGAACGCGAGCTTACTGTTATGCTTATGGTGGATTTAAGCGGTTCGCTTAGTTTCGGCACTCTCGATAAAACAAAACAACAGATTGCCGCCGAGCTTTCGGCAATCATGGCTTTCTCCGCTATGAAAAATAATGACAAGGTCGGACTTATACTCTTCTCTGACAGGATTGAGAAGTTCGTCCCCCCCCGGAAGGGGCGCAAGCATGTCTTAAGGATTATCCGCGAAGTGCTTTCGTTCGAGCCTGCAGGCAAAGAAACTAATATTAAGAAAGCACTCGAATATATGAACCATGCCATTAAGAAAAGAAGCATTGTCTTTCTAATCTCAGACTTTTTTGATTCCGGCTACGAAAAGATTCTTAAAATTGTCGGCAAGAAGCATGACTTTATCGGCATTGTGCTGACTGATGAAAGAGAACGCGCCCTGCCAAAGATTGGACTCGTTAAGTTCCGGGACGCAGAGACCGGTCAGACGAGATATATTGATACGAGTAATCCTCAGTTGCAAAGATGGTTCGCACGCGCACGCAGAGAGAGCATTCAAAAGCGCAGGGATTTATTCATTAAAAGCAGACTTGATTCGGTGGACATCATCACCAGTCAGTCTTACATAAAACCGCTTATTGATTTTTTTAGATTACGTGGAAGAAGATGGTAAAAGTTAAAACCGCGATTTATATATTTTTGTTTATTTTTACTGCCCGGCTTATGGGGCAGAGTGTATTGGTTAAAGCAACAGTAGATTCATCCCGCTACCAGATTGGCGATTTTATTAATTATAAGATTACAGTTACCAGCGATAAGTCTGTCAGTCTTTCAGCTCCCGCGATTAAAGACAGCCTAAGGGGAATTGACCTGCTTAACACAGAAACTCCGGTAAGCGAAGAAAAAGATAACACGGTTACAACTATATATAAGTTTGTGCTTGCCAAATATGATTCAGGCGATGTAAGGATTCCGCCCGTATCTGTAATGTATAATTCCAAATTGGATACGGTGCGGAGAAGTGCGCTGACAAATGAAATAAGATTCCTGGTTAGTTCTTTAAGTATAAAGCCGGGCAGTGAGATTAAGGATATCAAAGACCCGCTGAAGGTTCCTATAGACTGGCTTGAAATATCGCTTTGGGTCTTAGCCGCGTTTTTGATTCTTGTGGCAGCTTATTATGCGTACAGATATTATAAGAAGAAAAAGGCTTTGAAGGCAGGCGTTATAGAAGTTGTAAGGAAAGAACCGCACGAAGAAGCTCTCGATGCTTTGAAGACACTTGAAGATAAAAAACTTTGGCAGTCGGGCGGGATTAAGGAATATCATTCGGAAATTACAGAGATAATCAGGCGTTATTTTGAGGAAAGATTCAACCTTCCGGCACTTGAGATTACTACGGATGAACTGCTTTCAGGACTGCGGAAGTACAGGGAAACATTAAAAGTAGCCGATATTACTCTGGCTTTCCTTACCAATGCCGATCTTGTGAAGTTCGCTAAGTTTGTCCCGATGAATGATATTAATGAAGAGATGATGCGTCAGGCTGTTGCGATTGTAACCATGACTATACCCGTAAAGGCAGAGGAGGCAGCGCGGAATGTTTAAGAATATTACGTTTGCTTATCCCTGGGTTCTGTATTTTCTGTCTGTAATCCCGCTGATGGCGTTCTGGTTCTGGAAATGGGGCGGGAATAAGTCGGCTGAAATAAGGTATTCTTCGCTGAATGTTTTTAAGGGTTTTCCGCCTACGATGCTCGAACGCTTCAGGTATCTGCCTGTCATACTCAGACTGCTGGCGCTCGCGTTCTTAATTATCGGACTTGCAAGGCCGCAGACCTTCTCATCGGGCGAAAATATTTACACTCAGGGAATCGATATTTCAATTGCTCTCGATATTTCAGGCAGTATGCTTGCCGAGGATTTCAGACCCAACAGAATTGAGGCAGCAAAAAAAGTAATCGATGATTTTATTCAGGGCAGAACTTCCGACAGAATCGGGCTTGTTATTTTTTCTTATGAAAGCTTTACGCAGTGTCCATTGACGATAGATTATTCGGTTTTAAGGGGACTGCTTAAAGAAATTAAAAGCGGAATGATTCAGGACGGCACGGCAATCGGCACGGCAATAGCCAACGGAGTTAACCGGCTTAAGGAGAGTAAATCTGCAAGTAAAGTAATTATTCTGCTTACTGACGGAATTAACAATGCCGGCGCAATTGATCCGCTTACCGCTACGCAGATAGCCAAGACTTTCGGAATCAGAATTTATGCGATTGGCGTAGGAACAATCGGAGAGACTCCTTATCCTTTCCAGACTCCCTTCGGTATCCGTTATCAGAATATACCGGTTGAGATTGACGAAGCGATGCTGCGCAAAGTAGCCGATATGACTAACGGCAGATACTTCCGCGCTACCGGAAATAAAAAACTTGAAGATATTTATAATGAAATAGACCGCATGGAAAAAACAAAGATAGAAGTTGCTTCTTACCGTAACGCAAAGGAATTATTTTATATATGGGCCGGACTCGGGCTGTTTCTATTTTTTGCGGAGGTTGTGCTTGCAAGAACTTTTTTCAGGAAGCTGCCGTAGGGCTTATTATAATAAATCTTTATTACCAATTTTGAGTTAATTAAATTATGTTCCGTTTTGCTCATGCTGAATATTTGAATTTATTATACCTTGCGCCTGCGCTTGTTGTATTTTTCTGGTATATCTATAAAAGTCAGACGAAGCTACTGGCTAAATTTTCGGATGCTAAGCTACTGAAGGTTCTTGCACCTGAAAGGAGCAGGGTAAAATATCTGCTTAAAAGCGGCATCATTGTATTTATTGTTTTGCTGTTATCGCTTACTCTTGCCAATCCGCAGACAGGGACAAAAACCGAAGAGGTAAAGCAGATGGGTATCGATATTTATATTTTGCTTGATGTATCGTTAAGTATGAAAGCTGAGGATATAAAGCCTAACCGCCTGGAAAAGGCGAAGCATTCTATTGCCGCACTTATTCAAAAACTAAAAGGCGACAGGATTGGTTTAGTGGTTTTTTCCGGAGATGCTTATGTACAGTTCCCATTAACCACAGATTACGCGGCGACTAATTTACTTCTTAATGCGGTCAGCTTTAACACGGTACCTAATCCCGGGACGGCGATAAGTTCTGCTATAAAACTGGCAACTAAATCATTTAAGCAGGAAGTTAAGACTCAGAAAGTGATAATGATCATGACTGACGGAGAGGATCACGAAGGTGATGTAATGGAAGCTGTCAAGGATGCGGCTGATAAAAATATCGGCATATATACTGTCGGACTTGGTTCGCCGGCGGGTGTACCGATTGTTCAATATGACCAGATGGGTAATCCGGTCGGCTACAAGCTTGACGGAAATAATAATATAGTACTGACCAGACTTGACGAACCAATTCTACAGCAGATTGCCCATGAAGGCAACGGGCATTATTACCGAGGTTCAAATAACGAGAATGAACTGGATTTGATATACAGGGATTTATCCAAAATTGAAAAGACAGAATTTGGCGCAACAAAGATGACCAGTTATGAGGACAGGTTTTATTATTTATTATTGCCGGCTATTTTACTTTTAATCACAGAGTTTTTTATTTCGGAAAAAAAGTCAAAGCTTTGGACAAAGCTTAACCGTAAACTCGGCATTGATTAATCCGGGTCTGTTTATCAGGGTAAATGACAGCAACCGGATTAATGGAAGAAGAGAATTATTAAGAATATGAAAAAAAATATTATACTGCTTATTTGTGCGGGCGTTCTTGTCTGTTTTACAGGCATTAAGGCTCAGAGTCCGCGCGGACTAATAAACGATGGTGTGGATATGTATAAGAATAAAAAGTACTCCGATTCCGAAGTTAATTTCAGGAAAGGAATTGAAAAAGCACCGCAGAACTTTAACGCATTCTTTAATCTCGGCGATGCGCAGTACAAGCAGGAAAGGTATGATGAGGCAATTAAGTCTTATCAGCAGTCGATAACTAAGACAAACGACAATAATCTTAAAGCAAAGTCTCTGCATAATATCGGCAACTCGTTTCTTAAAGGGCAGAAGTACAAAGAAAGCGTGGATGCTTACAGGAACGCATTGAAATTAAATCCTAAAGATGCCGATACCAAGTACAATCTTTCTTACGCTCTTAATCTTATGAAACAGAAAGAGCAGAATAAAGATGACAAAAAGAAAGATAAGAAAGACGATAAGGACAAAAAAGAGCAGGATCAGAAAAATAAGGATCAAAATAAGCAGGAACAGAAAAAAGATCAGGACAAGAAAGACCAGCAGGATCAGAAATCCCAGGTACCACAGGATAAGGGAAAGATGAATAGGCAGGAAGCCGAGCGCATTCTTAACGCTCTTAAAAATAATGAGCAGGAGTTGCAGAAGAAATTAAGAAAACATGCGGGCAGACCCGTAAGAACAGATAAAGACTGGTAAAACAAAAATATTTATTCCTTATAGGAATAAATCCTGAATTCCAAAAATGAGAAATTATGCTAAAAGTAAAACAATATTTGCTGAGTACAGTATCGGTTCTGATTTTATTTACTGCTTCCTTGCAGCCGCAAACGTTTAACACATCGGTAAACAGCACTACAATCGGGCAGAATGAGCCTTTTCAGATATCCTTTCAGTTTAACGGTGAGGGAATTAATTCAATAAAGAATTTCAAGGCTCCGGATTTCAAGGGTTTAAGAATCTTATCGGGACCGAATCAGTCAACCAGTATGCAGATTATTAACGGTGCCGTTTCCGGTTCGGTTACCTATTCATATTATGTTCAGTCCTCAAATTTGGGTGCTCTTATCATCGGTGCGGCTTCACTTGATTATAAAGGAAAAACTTTCCACAGCCAGCCTGTTAAACTGACGGTAATTAAAGGACAGGCACCGCAGAATAATAATCAGAGCGAAAAACAGCAACGGCAACAGTCAGCTATCGGAGATAATATTTTCCTTAAGGTTGAAGCCGACAGACAAAAGGTTTATAAAGGCGAACAGGTTACCGTTACTTATAAGCTCTATACAAGAATGAGCATTGCTTCGCCGCAGGTTTCCAAACTGCCTTCGTATCAGGGGTTCTGGTCGGAGGAATTAGAAACTTCCAACAAGATAAATTTTACTCTGGAAGTTGTTAACGGCAGGCAGTACAATGTCGGCATACTTAAAAAGGCGGCTTTGTTTCCTACTCAGACAGGGCAGCTGACTGTTTCTCCGATTGAGTTAAAGATTCCGGTAGTAGTTCCAAAGCAGAGACGGCGCGGTGATGTTTTTGATGAATTCTTTGATGATCCATTCTTTAATGAGGGGCAGACAGTTGAGTATAACGCTAAGAGCAATACTCTGAAAATAGATGTGATGCCTCTGCCACAGAATAATGTTCACCCGGGTTTTAACGGTGCGGTTGGTGATTTTACATTTAAGGCTTCGGTCGATAAGAATACGGTTAAGGCGAATGATGCAGTTACGCTTAAGCTGACAGTTTCGGGCGTGGGGAATATTGGACTGCTTGAAATGCCTGATATAAAACTGCCCGCCGGATTTGAGAAGTATGACCCGAAAATAAATACGCAGCTATCTAAAAGCGGTGCGCTATCCGGGCAGAAGACGGTTGAGTATCTGATTGTGCCGAGAGTTCAGGGCGAAAAAGAAATCCCGCCGGTTGAGTTCTCTTATTTTAATCCAAAATTAAATAAGTATGTTGCCATTACCTCAGGGCCATTCAAATTAAATATTGAAAAGGGGGAAGACGGCTTTGAACAGAACAGTACGGCAGGATATAATAAGGAAGATGTTAAACTGCTTAGCGAAGATATTAGATTTATTAAGACTGAGACAGATGACATTTCGAAGGAAGAGAGTTATACGATTTCCTCTTCCGGGTTCTGGTTAGCAGCTGCATTGCCTCTTTTAGCTTTATCCAGTGCAGTTATCTGGAAGAAGCGCAAGGATAAGATTGCCGGCGATGCGCGTCTGATGAAATACTACAGAGCGGAAAAAATGGCACGCGGCCGTTTGAAAGTGGCTCAGAAATCCCTTCAGGCAAACAGGCAGAAGGAATTCTTCAGCGATATTTCGCTGGCGCTGTTTGGTTATCTGGAGGATAAGCTTCATATCGATAAGTCCGAATTCACAATTGCGCGTGCGCTTGATGTTTTACGTGCTAATAACGTGGAACCTGAGCTGGTTGAGAATGTCAGGCAGTTAGTCGGGCAGTGTGAATTTGCAAGATTTGCTCCGATATTCGACAGCTCATCAAAGATGAATGAAATGTATGAACAGTCCGTAAGGATAATTGTTGAGATGGAGAAACACCTGACAATGATTAACGCGGCGTAATGGTATCTCTTTTATCATAATCTTACTCATAATCATAATCGAGTAAGATTATGATTATGAGTAAGAATTATAGAAGACGCAGATATTAAAATAAACCAGTTATTATATGAAAAATTGTTTGTTGTTAACATTGCTCATCCTCTTTTTTGTCAGCTTCGGCTTTGCCAGCGAGGCTGATGATTTTATGAAGAAGGGAAATGCGCTCTATCAGAGCGGGAATTACGGTCAGGCTATTGAAGCTTATCAGAAGCTTGTTAATAATGGCTACGTTGGGAAGAGTCTCTTTTATAATCTTGGCAATGCTTATTTCCGCGCAGGCAGGACTGGCTTTGCAATCCTGAATTATGAAAAAGCCCTAAAGCTTGCTCCCAATGAAGAGGATATAATTTATAATCTTAAAATAGCAAACGCACGCACGGTCGATAAGATTGAAGTATTGCCTAAGATTTTTTTCGTGCGCTGGTGGGACGGACTGGTCAATGCTTTTACAGTAAACGGCTGGACGGTTTTTATGTTTGTTGTGTATCTGATTACTTTGCTGACCATTGGTTTATATTTCCTTTCCGGTAGCGCCATGCTTCAGAAACTTTCCGTGGTTCTTGGTTTATTTATGATAATTATCTTAATCTGTACAACGGCGTTGCTGGCAATAAAATATAATAACGATGCAAATTGCAAATCAGGCATAGTAGTGGAAAATTCGGCCGTTGCAAAGCTTTCACCGGATATGAAGAGCGGTGATGCCTTCGTCATTCATGAAGGGCTTAAGGTTGACTTTGAGGATGAATTTTCAGGCTGGGTGAAGATTAAGCTTGCTGATGGAAAGGAAGGCTGGGTTGTAAAAAGTGATTTGGGGAGCATTTAAGGATGAAGTATAAGTAAAATCAGGGAAACTTTGCCCGCTCATGGGTTTGTCAGGCAGGTTTTAATCAATATGGTGCGAAGTTTATAAATCAGTAAGATTTTGTCAACGTTAATTTAGAGGCAGCCGGAATAATTAATCCGGCTACCTTTTTTATTTATACAAAAAGCGGGAGCGGGAGAGTCTGAAAAGTTTACGGGTATGAATATTCCTGTGCACATGGCTCAGGTCTGTAACAGGAACATAAAAAGCTTATTCCGCATAAATTGTCAGTTTGTCTGCATAAGATGTGTCTGTGTCCGCGAAGGAAATGGGGATCATGGATGTTTTAGCGGTTCATATATTTATCTGTCAGGAGGTTTTACCAGGGAATATGCCAAAAAGGAATAATAATTCTATTTTCGCACACCTGCGCCAAACTTGGCGATTGATAAACACGGAGTTAATAAGTATTTTAGCCCATATACATTTGAAAAATGCTGAAAGCAACAGGAGGATAATAAATATGTCAGTAACCAGAAAAGATGTCGAGCATATAGCTAAATTAGCCAGACTAGTCTGTAATGAAAGCGAATTGGAAAGCCTTACGGTTGAAATGAATCATATACTGGCACACATGGAAAAACTTAACGAGCTTAATACGGATAATGTTGAGCCGCTAAGTTCTCCGGTAGAGGCTGTAAATATTTTCAGGGAAGATGAACACAGACAGTCAATACCAACTGAATATGCTCTGAAGAATGCTCCGGACAAAGATGATTCATTTTTTAGAGTGCCAAAAGTAATAAATATTGATTAACAGAGTGGACCAAACTTCATGATTATTGGAATTATTCCGGCCCGGTTTGCATCAACGCGCCTGATGGGAAAACCTTTGGCAGATATTGGCGGCAAGCCGATGATTCAGCATACGTATGAAAGCTGTTTAAAGTCGAAGTTGCTTAAGGAAGTGATTATTGCTACTGACGATGAAAAAATTGCCGAAGTCTGCCGTGAATTTGGTGCGAGGGTAATTGAGACTCCGAAGGGTATTACTACCGGTAGCGACCGCATCGCTTATTGTGCACAGAATATGTATCATGCTGACATTATAGTAAATATTCAGGGGGATGAGCCTTTTATAAAAGGAAGAATGATTGATGAGGCAATTGAACCGTTATTTTTTGATCAGACTGTAAATGTATCTACTCTTGCAAAAAAAATAACTACGGTTGAAGAACTCCTGACTCCTTCAGTCACAAAGGTTGTTTTTGATTATAATAACTTTGCGCTTTATTTCTCGCGCTCACCCATTCCTTTTGTACGTAACGCACATAATGACCTGGAAAGAATAAAGATGGTCGATATTTATAAGCATATAGGCTTGTATGCTTACAGACGCGAGGCATTACTAAAGTTTACAAGTCTTCCTCCTACTGACTTAGAACAAATTGAACAGCTTGAACAGTTAAGGATGCTTGAAAACGACTTTAAGATAAAAATTGTGGTTACTGAGAGCCAGAGTATCTCTGTAGATACTCAGGAGGATTTAGACAAGGTCAGACAATATTATTATCAGAGTTTGTAGCATAAATCGGCTGTTGATTAAGGAGAAGTAACAAAGGAGAAAAAAATGGATAAGAAAATCAGAGTTTTAGTAGGCAAAGCCGGTCTCGATGGTCATGACAGGGGTGCGAAAGTAATCGCCGCGGCATTAAGGGATGCCGGTATGGAAGTAATCTATACTGGTCTAAGGCAGACACCGGAGATGATAGTTGAAGCGGCAATTCAGGAAGATGTTGATGTTATCGGGATAAGTATTTTATCCGGTGCGCACATGACGATTTTCCCCAGGATATTATCGCTTATGAAGCAAAAGGGTATTGACGATATCTTGCTTACAGGCGGCGGCATTATTCCGGAAGAAGATTTAAAGGAGTTAAAGAAGATGGGCGTAGGCGAATTGTTTACGCCGGGCACTTCCACCCGGAATGTTATCGGGTTTATCAACGAATGGTGCAAAAGTCATCCGCGCAATATGGGCATTTATTCTTCATAAGCCAGGCTGGCGATTATTGATAAACATAAAATTTATATTTAATTATTCTCTTTCTTTGATTATTTTTGAGCGTTAACTTTTACTACCGTGCTTTGGAAGCAAAGTAAAGCGGATTTAGTTTATTTAGAAGAATATGAATCAGGACAAGACTAAAAACAGAATAATTTTCATAGATTTAATGCGCGCTTTCGCTGTTTTAATGATGGTGCAGGGGCATACGGTAGATACATTTCTTGCTGACAGCTACAGAACCTTTGACTCACCTTTCTTTAATTTCTGGAATTTCATGAGGGGGCTTACGGCTCCGATATTTCTTTTCGCAGCCGGTACGGTTTTTACCTATCTGTTGCGCGTGAACAAACTGCCATATAAAAAAAACCCGCGTGTAAAGAAAGGACTAAAAAGATTTTTTATGCTCATTCTGCTGGCGTACTTCATGCGTTATCCGACTCCTTACATAGTATATTTTAAGGATGTAACATGGTATCAGTGGCAGAACTTTTTCGCGGTTGATGTGTTGCATCTTATAGCCTTCGGTATTCTTTTTGTTCTCGGGCTTGCCTATATAGCGGAACGCTTTAAGATAAGAGAGCAGATAATATATTCATCGGCGGCGTTTATCAGCTTTGTGCTTTATGCTCCTTTTTCTAAGATATACTGGGTTTCGTTTCTTCCTGTACCGATAGCGGGCTACTTCTATCAGGGCACAGGTTCCATTTTCCCGCTTGTACCATGGGTGGGCTTTGTATTTTCAGGCGCGGCGCTTGGGAAGTATCTGGCTGAAAATCCGAATATATTTAAGTCCAGGGAATTCAGCATAAGACTGCTTTATACAGGATTATTTTTTGTCGGGATATCGCTGATAGGAAACCTGTTTGAATTTGCATTATATGGTGAAAGCCACTTCTGGACAACAAGTCCCAACCTGATATTTTTCAGGCTTGGTATAGTTATTTTGCTAAACAGCGCTGTTTCTTATTTTTCAATTAAGGTCGAAAGAGTTCCAAAGCTGTTTGCGCAGATTGGACGCAACTCTTTATCAATTTATGTTGTGCATGTTATCATTCTTTATGGTAGCGCCTGGACTTTGGGACTTTGGTCAGTATTTGCAAAGAGCTTTGATATTCTCAGCACAATTGGCGCGACAATAATAATGATTAGTCTTATGGTTAGTATGGTTCAGGGATTTCAGATGGTTAAGGTGAGAATTAAAAGGAAAGAATTTGTTTCATGATATATTGTAAGACAGACAGAGAAAGTTAGAACATGAAAAAATCAGGCAATACGGACGGAGTTATCGCAGATGAAGAGAAACAGTATGAGCAGTCGTTGCGTCCGGTCAGTTTTATTGATTTTATTGGACAGAAAAAGATAACCGATAATCTGAAAGTCTTTATTTCAGCAGCAATAAAAAGAGGGGAAAGCCTGGACCATGTGCTGCTTACAGGTCCTCCGGGACTTGGCAAGACCACTCTCTCGCATATAATTGCCAATGAAATGGGTGCCCGCGTTAAAGTTACATCAGGACCCGTGCTCGAAAAACCCGGCGACCTGGCCGGATTACTGACCAACCTTGAAGAAAATTCAGTTTTATTTATTGATGAAATCCACAGGCTAAGCCCAGTGGTTGAGGAATATTTATATTCTGCAATGGAAGATTTTAAGCTCGATATAATGATTGACAGCGGTCCTAACGCACGCTCGGTTCAGATTAAACTGCCACGATATACGCTGATTGGTGCTACGACAAGAGCTGGATTGCTTACTGCTCCATTGCGCGATCGTTTCGGCATTAAGTTCCGGCTCGACTATTATGACTCGGAGCTTCTTAGCGGAATTATTAAAAGATCAGCAAAACTTCTGAATCTTGAAATACATGAAGATGCCTGCTTTGAACTTGCGAAGCGTTCACGCGGTACTCCAAGAATCGCGAACAGGCTTTTAAGAAGAACACGCGACTTTGCCGACTTTGAGGACCTTAAAGTAGTCGATATTAAGATTGTAAAAAAAGCCCTTACCGCTCTGGATGTCGATGAGTACGGACTCGATGAAATGGATAAATATATTATACTTGCTATTATTGAGAAATTTAAGGGAGGACCTGTCGGGCTGAGTACTATTGCTGTTGCTGTGAATGAAGACGCAGGCACGATTGAGGAAGTTTATGAACCGTTCCTGATTCAGCAGGGGTTTATTCAAAGAACTCCGAGAGGCAGAGAAGCTACCGACCTTGCCTATATCAGATTTGGAATAAAGCGGACAAGGGCTAATCAGACAGGCGATTTGTTCGAGTAGTTGAAGTTTATAACTTATGTTATGCAAAATTCATCCGAACTATATTTATATGATAATGCAATCAATATGAAATAAATCATAGTTCTGACATTTTTGCGTAACATGAATTTATCAGTCCGGAACTGATAAATATCAGCTCGGAACCCAAAAATATCAGTCCGGAACTGATAAATATCAGTTTTGAACCCGGAATTATCTAAACTGTGATTCTGATGATTTATATGATAATACAGTCAGAATGAAATGAATCATGATTAATCATAAAAATCATAGTTCTGACATTTTTGTGTAACATGAATTTATAAGTAAAAAACAAATATGGTAAAAATAAAAGAAATCGAAATTGGAGAGGGCAGACCGTTTGTACTGATAGCCGGTCCATGCGTAATTGAATCAGAAGAAATTACTCTCTCAGCCGCTGCAAAGATTAAGGAAATCACAACCGGACTTGACATACCTTTTATATTTAAGTCCAGTTATAAAAAAGCAAACCGCACAAGTATGAGTTCCTTTGCTGGTCTCGATATGAACGAGGCTTTAAGTATATTAAAAAAAGTAAAGGAATGTTATGACCTTCCGCTTCTGACAGATATTCACACAGAACAGGATGTTGAAAACGTAAGCCATATTGTTGATGTGCTTCAGATTCCGGCATTTTTATGCCGCCAGACTGATTTACTTTTATCCGCAGGAAAAACGGGAAAGACAGTCAATATTAAGAAAGGACAGTTCCTTGCTCCTGAAGATATGCAGTATGTAGCTGATAAAGTTCTCTCAACGGGCAATGATAAAATACTGCTTACAGAACGCGGGTCATCGTTTGGTTATCATAACCTTGTGGTCGATATGCGTTCGCTTGTAATAATGAGAGAAACAGGCTTCCCTGTTGTAATGGATGCTACTCATGCCGTACAGATGCCATCGCAGGGAGGAATTTCAGGCGGACAGCCGAAGTTTATCCCTTATCTTGCGAAGGCAGCTATGGCGGTCGGCATTGACGCTCTCTTTATGGAAGTGCATCCTGACCCGGTAAATGCAAAGAGCGATGCGGCAAGTCAGTATCCTCTCGATAAATTAAAAGACTTGCTAATTGAACTTAAAAAAATAGATGCGGTAGTTAAAAGATGCTGAGATTGTCAGTTGACTATATAATTGAGAAAGCTAAAGAAGTAATTTTAAAGGAATCCGAGGCTGTAGCGGGTCTGATAGAAAGGATTGATGAGGAATTTGCCAAAGCCGTTAATATAATTCATAAAAGTAAGGGACGCGTAATATTGACAGGAATGGGCAAATCCGGTCTTATTGCCCGTAAAATTGTAGCAACTATGAACTCAACGGGTACCCCTGCGGTTTATCTTCATCCGACTGATGCGCTACACGGCGATCTTGGAATGGTAAGAAGCGAAGATGTTGTAATTTTAATTTCCAAGAGCGGGAATACTGAGGAAATTATAAACCTAATCCCTCTTCTAAAGCGTCTTGATGTAGTATTGATTGGAATGGTTGGCAATGTTAAATCTAAAGTCGGACGGGAATGCAGTATTGTTCTGAATGTTGGTGTTACAGAAGAAGCCTGCCCTTATGACCTAGCTCCTACCGCTTCAAGCACCGCAACTCTTGTAATGGGCGATGCACTCTCTATCTGTCTGCTTGAATTAAGAGGTTTCACTCGCGAGGACTTCGCTCTCCTGCATCCCGGAGGAAGCCTTGGCAAGAGGCTGTCGCTCAAAATTTCTGAGATGATGGCAACCGGTGATGATATTCCAATAGTTAAAAAGACCGCTTCGCTGAAAGATGCTATTCTTGAAATTACATCCAAGCGCCTCGGCATGACTGCCGTCATCGATGATAAAGGCATACTTGCCGGAGTTATTACCGATGGCGACCTAAGGAGACTTCTGGAAAAAAGTCCTGATATTAATACCCTGACGGCTGACGATGTAATGCACAAAAACCCAAAGACAATTAAGGAAGATTATCTTGCTTCTTTTGCACTTCAGTATATGGAGAACTATAAGATTACTTCGCTTATTATTGTAGATAATGATAAACGACCTGCGGGCGTTATTCATCTTCATGATCTGGTTAAGCTTGGACTTGAATCAAGGTAATGTGCCATGCTTATTTATTTTATTATCCGGGAATCCATTGCTCCATATATCGCGTAAAAATAACAACAGAACTATCTCCGGGATAAGCGTAAACAACCCGCTTCTTCTTTTCATTTTCTCTGTTATAATATTTGGATGTTCCGAAGATAAGCTTCAGCCTCCGGTATTGCAGACATTAAACGAAGCTGAAATGCCCACACAGGAAAGCAGAAGCGACAAGATACTTTTTTCCGATAACGGAAAACTTAAAGCTATTCTCTATGCAAATCACATGAAAATGTATGACAGGAAAAGAGAAACCCTGCTTGATACAATGAGAATCGAATTCTTTAACGATAAACAACAAAGAACAACTGTCCTGACCGCCATGCGTGGCAGGTTCGATGGACAAACTAATAATATGTACGCGATGGACAGCGTAGTCGTGAAAAATGACAGCGGTACTGTGCTTAAAAGTGAAGAACTGATGTGGCGAAACAGGGACAGGAAAATAGTAACCGAGAAGTTCGTTACAATCGTCTCTCCTAAGGAAAAAATTCAGGGCTATGGACTCGTGGCAGACCAGAACCTCGATAATTATGTAATTTATAAGCCTGCCATCGTTACAGCTTCAGACAACATGGCGGGAGGGACGAAGTGATTTATAGAAAATATCTTCTGCTTTTCTTCCTGTTTATTCCTGCAATTTATTTCCCTCAGTCCGGCAGTCAGTTAATTACAGTTATTGGCGACAGCCTTACCGGGCGCAACATTGGCAGCGAAAGCATCCGCGAAGTAATTGGCAGTGTTATTCTTACTCAGGGTAATATAAGGATAACCTGCGACAGAGCGCTCCAGTATCTGAGCCGGAACAATGCGGTACTCGAAGGCAATGTTGTTGTAACTCAGGACACGCTTACTATCAGAGCGCAAAAAGGGTTTTACAACGGAAATACCCGCATTGCCGAATGCAACACGGGTGTTCAGCTTGATGATAAGAAGGTAATTCTCACGGCGGTTAACGGGAATTATTACTTTAATGAACAGCGTGCTTATTTCTCCGGTCATGTGAAATTTTACGATACTGTTTCAACCACTACCTGCGACCTGCTTGATTATTTCAAGAATGAAAATAAAGCCGTGGCGGTCGGCAATGTTAAGATAGTCGATTCGCTTAATACTATTATGGCAGACAGTCTGACCCACTTCCGTAACAAAAGAATAACCTTTGCTCAAAATAATGTAAGCCTTGCCAACTCAGCTAATAATGTAATAATCTACGGCGGACATCTTGAGAATTACGCCGACAGAAAATATTCCCTTGTTAACGACAATCCTCTGCTTATCCAGATTGATACTTTAAATGCTGGCGGGAAGGATACTCTCATTATTTCTTCAGGAACTATGGAATCCTATAACGACAGCTCGGCTAAGTTCATCGCTACTGACAGCGTAAAGATTATCCGCGGCGACTTTGCTTCGAAAAATAGTTATTCGGTTTATTATAGAAATGAAGAGCGCATAATCACCGGCAAGAAGGAAAACGATATCAATCCTCCGGTTCTATGGTATGAAAATTCCCAGCTTTCAGGCGATTCCATAAATATTTTTCTTATGAAAAATCATCTCGACAGAATTAATGTTTTCAATAATAGTTTTGTAGTATCAAAAAATAAAACCTGCGGACTGCGTTATGACCAGATATCCGGCGACAGTCTGACTATGTATTTTGATACATCAGGAATTAATCATACCGATGTAACAGGAAATGTGTTGAGCATTTATTATATGTATGATAATGACATTCCTAACGGATTGACAAAATCAAGCGCGCAGAGGGCAAAGATTATTTTTAAGAAGAAACTTGTCGGAGAAGTAAAACTTTATGTTTCTCCTGTCAGCGAATATTACCCTGAAATGCTTGTCGATAAGAATGAACTTACATTCACGCTGCCTGCTTTTGTAATTTATAAGAACAGACCCGTAAAGGAAAAATTGTTGAATAAAACGGGAAGTGCCGTGGTAAAATATCAGCCGGAATAAGAAAATTATGAATGAATGTATGAAAAAGTATGGAGGCATTCCATATCTCAAATGACATATAACCATGTACCCATGCTGTCATGCACAAACAATTAAAATTTATAAACAAAAACTGTGAAAATGGACTTATTAACATTAAGAAGTGAGAACCTTGTAAAGGTTTATAAAAAAAGGACTGTTGTACAGAAAGTTTCCGTAGCAGTTACGCAGGGGGAAATTGTCGGACTTTTAGGTCCTAACGGGGCAGGCAAGACTACAACTTTCTACATGATAGTCGGCATGATAAAGCCCGATGCAGGAAAAGTCTATCTTGACAGCCTCGAACTGACTAAAATACCGATGTACAAAAGAGCCAGACTCGGTGTCGGGTATCTGCCTCAGGAAGCTTCCATCTTCAGGCGGCTTAGCGTTGAGGATAATCTTATGGCTGTGCTTCAAATGATTGATATGCCTGGGAAAGCACGCAAGGAAAGATGCGAACAGCTTCTCGAAGACCTTAATATTGTTCATATCAGAAAAAGTATCGGCTTCCAGTTAAGTGGCGGTGAAAGGAGAAGAACAGAAATAGCACGCGCTCTGGCAACTAATCCAAAGTTTATGCTGCTTGACGAACCATTTGCCGGTGTTGATCCGATTGCTGTTGAAGATATTATGAATATCGTGGCCGGACTTAAAAAACGTGGTATCGGAATACTTATTACCGACCATAATGTGCATGAAACTCTCAGCATTGTGGATAAAGGTTATATTCTTATCAATGGCAATATATTTAAACAGGGAACAGCCGAATACCTCGCCGAAGATGCCGATGTGCGTAAGCTTTATCTTGGTGAAAAGTTTAAGCTGGACAGGTATTAAAATATAATTAAGTCCTGATAGTTATACCAGAGCGCAGGAATATTTTACCAGAGAACCATTTCCCTGCCCCATAAAGCCGGTCTTATAATCCATATTTGGTTTCTTCATTTACACTTCCCTCTGTTTGTCTAATTAAGGTATAAAGAGAAATTGGAGGGAGTTGAAACTCTTTATCATTGTTTCTTATCCTAAAAATCATTATTATTTATTTTCGAAATTCTAATAATTTAATTTCTACAAAAGAGATATGTATGCCAGTTAGTAATTCTGATTATTCCCGGTCAGGCTCTGTCTTTGATTCAATACGGATATTTCTTAAAAAGATAACTATCCGGCAACCGGAAAGAAAGCAAATATGGACAGCTCTCGCTTTACTGGCAGGTGGGTTGCTTCTGACGCTTACGGCAAGTCTCTTATTAAAAACAAAGGTTGAAACTGACGCAAAAACTGAGTTCGGTTTTGTTTCTGCTTTGCTTAATCAAAAAATAATGGCAATGCTATATACGCACGCCCAATTAGTCCGAAGCGGAGCCGCTTTCTTTGAAAATTCTGAAACAGTTACACGAAACGAATGGCAAAACTTCGTTGCCAAACAGAGGATTGAGAAAAATTCGTACGGAATTTATAAAACCGGATACGCGGAAATAATTCTGCCGGATCAGTTAGCTCTGCATGAAAAGAAAATTAAAAGCGAAGGATTCCGGCAGTATTCTGTCAAACCTGTGGGCAAAAGAGAAATATATACGCCGGTTATATACATAGAGCCATTTCTCAGCGGGGACGAATTTTCTCTTGGCTGTGACATGTTTTCTGAACCAGTCTGCAGGAAAACCATGGAAACAGCCAGAGACCTGAATACTGCTTATCTTTCAAAAAAAATCAGGGTTGTCAGGAAAATAAATAAAGATATTCAGACTGATGCGTTTATGTGCGCGCCTGTTTACAAGAAAGGAATGCCAAGTGGCAATGTAAAAGAGTGCCGGCGCGCCATCCGGGGGTGGGTTTTCATTACGTATCAAATGAATGATCTGATAACTAAAATTTTTGAAGATTATGGAAGCCTGAGTAAACAACATATCCGTCTGGAAATATTTGATGATTTTTCATTTAACCAAAATGCTCTGCTTTATGACAACAGGGAAGTTACTGGAAATAATGTAAATCCTGCTCCCTTATTCTCTCTCAAATATTCCGTCTCCTTCAATGGCACTCTGTGGTATTCGCGATATACGCAGTATGCTCCCATCGAATCCGGTTTGGATTATAGTATAGTATGGTATGTTACGACAGGCGGAATAAGCATCAGCATTTTATTATTTATCGTTTATCTGCTACTCATTAATACTAATATCCGCGCTCATGAACTGGCTGAGGAATTAACCAGGGACTTAAGTAAAAGAGAAACTGAATATAGTTCAATGATTGCCAATATCTCAGATGTAATCTGCATACTTGACACAAACGGCATAGTGAAATATAACAGCCCGAATGCTGAAAAATGGTTTGGATGGCAGCCACAGGATATAATAGGCACGGTCGGCTGGTCAAGGGTTCATCCGGACGATCTGGAACGTATTCAAAAAGATTTCCTTTCTCTCTTTGAAAAGGATAACCTGGTAAAAACTACGGAGTACAGATATAAATGTAAAGACGGGAGTTATAAGTTTATACATCTTACAGCTACCAACCTTATAAATGACCCGGTAATTAACGGTGTGCTGGTAAATTATCATGACATCACCGAACGCAGGCAGGCAGAAGAGACCATCGCCGCCTCAGCTCTGCGCGACAAAATATTGTTCCAGACAGCAGTCAACGGTATTTATATTATTGATAATCAGGGAAATATCACAGATGTCAATCCCGCTGCCTGCGGAATGCTTGGTTATTCCCGCGAAGAACTATTACGGCTTAATATCTCCGATCTGGATACCCGTCTGGTCCCTGAACTAATGCTACCAAAGATAAAAGAATTAATAAATAACCTGAACTCCCAGTCATCTGATGTCCCATCCTATAAAATGTCAACAAAGCATCGCCGCAAGGACGGCTCAGTTATCGATGTAGAAATCAACAATACCATAATTACGCTGAATGGCAGACAATATCTTTACTCTTCCACCCAGGATGTTACCAGACAGAAACGGAATGCGGAAGTTCTGCAACTACGCGAATCGTATCTGTCCGCTATTATTGAAAACCAGCAGGGCATGATATGGCTGAAAGATATGGACAGTAAAATTCTCGTGGTAAACAAAAAATTTTCAGACGAATTCGGCTTTGATAACCCTGAAGAACTTGTCGGTAAAACTGATTCTGACTTATGGCCGCAGGAACTGGCAGATAAATATATTGCGGATGATCTGCGCGCTGTACAAACAAAAAACACAATCATGACTCAGGAACAAATTTCAGATAAAGAAGGCAATGTTAAATGGGTCGAGACTTATAAAACTCCTATTATTGATAATCAGGGAATAGTAATTGGTACAACAGGATATTCCATTGACATAACCGGGCGAAAGCAGGCGAAGTAGGCGCTGTTGGAAAGCGAACAGCGATACCGCCTTTTAATTGAAACAGCCAGAGAAGGCATTGTAGTCGCTCAGGGAGGTTTCCTGAAGTTTGTAAATCCGATGCTACCGGAGCTGACGGGTCGTACCAAAGAGGAGCTGTTATCAACTCCATTTTTAGATTTTATACATCCCGATGACAGAGCATTGGTAGGAGACAACCACCTGAAACGCATAAAAGGCGAACATGTTGAATCCAGATATCAGTTCAGATTATTGAGAAATGATAAAGTCATAAAATGGGTTGAGATGAGCGGAGTTCCAATTGAATGGGAAGGTAAACCATCGTCAATAAACTTTATTACTGATATCACTAGGCGAAAGCAGGCGGAAGAAGCAGCCGCCACTTTAGCCATGCGCAACCAGATACTGCTACAAACCGCAAGCGATGGCATTCACATTCTTGACGAAGATGGCAATGTTACAGAAGTCAATCCCGCTTTCTGTAAAATGCTCGGTTATTCCCGTAAAGAATTACTGAGACTCAACGTTGCCGACTGGGACGTGAGATTTCCCGTTGCTGAACTGATTCTGCGTATAAGAAAACTATTGGAGGAATTTAGCGAAGACTCCTCTGACAGCCTGTCCCGGATGATTACAACACGGCATCGCCGCAAGGACAGCTCATTTTACTTTGCCGAGATTAACTATTCCGTAATTACGCTGGAAAACAGACAATATCTTTATGCTTCCACCCGCGATATTACCGAGCGCATACAGTCCGCGGAAGCTTTACGTCTGCGCGAGTCATATCTGTCAACCATTATAGAAAACCAGCCGGGTATGTTATGGCTGAAAGATTTGAACGGCAGATATCTTGTGGTAAACAGTAAATTTTCAGATTTTTATGGTTTTTCAACCCCTGACCTGCTTGTCGGTAAAACTGATTATGTTATATTTACCTGGGAACTGGCGGAAAAATTTTATGCGGAGGATATGGGGGTTATAGAAAAGAAAAAAATAATCGTAACTGAGGAACGAATTTCAGATAACGACAGGATTAAATGGCGCGAGACTTTCAAAGCTCCTATTATTGGCGGTCAGGGAATAGTAATGGGTACAATGGGATATTCTGTTGATATCACCGAACGAAAACAGGCGGAAGAAATTCTGAAAAAGAGTATTCAAAGGCTTGAGCTTGCCATGAATACAGCTGATATGGCATGGTGGGAAATGGAACTGCCTTCCGGCAGTATTACTTTCGGAAAACGGAAAGCCGAAATGCTTGGCTTCCCTCCTGAAAGGTTTAAGCATTATAAGGATTTTACTGATCTGGTTCATCCTGATGATTATGAACGCATAATGGAAGCAATGCGCGGGCATGTCTATGGAATATTAAATAAATATGAAACTGAATACCGGATATTAACCAAAGATAATAAATACAAGTGGTTTTATGATGTCGGGTCTGTTGTGGAAGGCAGCTCAAATAAAATGCCTGTGAAAATTACCGGACTTGTTATTGACATTACAAAGCGGAAAGCAACGCAACTTGAGCTTGCAGATATCAATGAAGAACTGCATCTGTCAAAAACTTTGCTTGAAGAATCTCTGTTCCAGGAACACTTGCTCGTGGAAGAACTTATCGGAACTAAAGAATATCTTGAAAAAATAAATTCAGAGAAAAACAAACTTTTCTCTATCATCGCACACGATTTAAAAAGCCCTTTTCAGGGACTACTGGGAATAGCAGAGTCAATGTCCGTGGATATTAATAGTTTTTCCAAGGATGAATTATCCGAGGCAAGTCAGATGATGTACGACACTTCCAAAAATCTCTTTACAATGTTAAATAATTTACTGGAATGGGCGCGTATGCAGCAGGGAATGATAAGTTTTAATCCGACAGAAATATTTTTATCAGATATAGTTTTTCAGAATATCGAATTAATAATTAACCGCGGAGAGCAGAAAGGAATTGAGATAATTCATGAAACTGACCGGAACCAGACTGTTTATGCAGATGAGGCTATGCTTAATTCTGTTATGCGTAATCTTTTGTCAAATGCTGTAAAGTTTACTAAGCATGGGGGCAAAATAATAGTCAGGGTAGCAGAAGCAGAAAATAATATGATGGAAATATCAGTAACCGACAGCGGTATCGGGATACCGGAATATTTATCTGAAAAATTATTTAAGACAGATGAAAAAACAGGGCGCCAGGGCACGGATGGCGAACCAAGCACGGGTCTGGGGCTGCTACTCTGCAAAGAATTTGTTGAAAAACATGGCGGCAGAATCTGGATGACAAGTGTGGAGAAAAAGGGAACTACTTTTTACTTTACGATTCCGATGAACAAATTGTCACAGGTTAAAGCCTGACAGTATTGGCATCGCCCGTTGAAGAGGATTCTCCACGCTGCCTGAGTATTTCAAAAAGCAGAACGCCTGTCGCCACAGAAACGTTAAGTGACTGGATGTTCCCTTTCATATTAATCTTAATCAGGAAGTCGCAGTTGTCAGCCGTAAGACGTCTGATACCTTTTTCCTCATTGCCAACTACCAGCACCAACGGCATTTTATAATTTACATCGGTATAGTCCTTCGCCCCGTCAAGGTAACTGCCCGCAATCCAGAAACCTTCTTCTTTTAATGTCTTAAGAACCTGGCTCAGATTGCCCGCTTTACATATCCTTACATACTCCGTTGCCCCGGCTGATGTCTTAACTACCGTTTCAGTAACCGATGCGCTGTTATGCTTTGTAATAATCACCCCGTCAACGCCCGCACACTCGGCACTTCGCAGTATCGCGCCTAAATTATGAGGATCCTGTATTGAATCAAGAACCAGAATGAATGGCAACTCTGATTTTCTCGACAGCGTGATAAGTTCATTAAGTTCAAGATATTCCTGCGGGCTTTTAACCGCAATTACTCCCTGTGTATGCGAATCTGAAGAAAGAGAATTGAACTTAGCAGCGGGAACTTCTGCAAGCTTAACACCCGACTGCCTGGCAAGTTTCTGTATTTCGAATATAGCGGGACCTTTCTGTCCGAACAGAATATATATCTGTTCAATCAGTTCACCTGATTTTAGAGATTCAAGAACGGGTTTTCTGCCAATTATCAGACTCATTGCATCAGAATTAAAATTAAATTAAGATTAAGAAAAACACGACATTTTTGCCAAGAAGGCTTTATAATTATTTTTCCGCTCTGACTTTTATTTTCAATGGAGGCGGGATATATTTATTGTACTCTTTCTTCTGTGAAAAGTAGTATAAACCGGCAGTACCTGCGGATATTAAAACTATAGCTATCAACTGGGCTTCGGACAAGCCAAGAATGATCCTCGGATTCAGTCTTATCGTTTCTATCAGAGATCTTTCTATGCCCATAAGTATAAGATAAACAGAGAAAAGTTTTCCATCAGGCCAGATGTTCTTCCTGATTTTCCAGAGTATTCCAAAAATAATAAGTGCAATCAGAAATTCATACACCGGAGCGGGATGCAGAGGAGTGTTATCGGGGAAGATACCATTCGGAAAATGCTTTGCAAACTCTGAGTCTTTAAAAGCAAATGAAGGAGGCACGGTGCCATTTTCATAATTTGTGCCCCATGGAAGATTGGTCGGAATACCATAATCTCCATCGCCGGCCAGATGGCAGCCAATGCGCCCGATGCCGTAAGCAATCGCAAGCGAAGGGCTTGTAGCATCGGCTATAACCAGAAATGGAATATGCTTTCTTTTCATCATTATAAAAATAACCAGAGCTGCCAGCAGGAATCCGCCGTAGAATGTAAGTCCGCCCGGGGAAAAGAACTCTCCGAAAGGGTTTCGCACGAATATATCCCGGTTTTCAAGGAGATAAAAGATTTTAGAGCCAAGCAGACCAAAGATAATCGCATAAAGGGTAACCCCGGTTGCAATGTCCGGGTCCATTTTCCTGCGTTCAAGTTCCTTAGTTAATATAAAACTTGCCACAATAAAGGCAATACCGAGCATAAGTCCATAACTATATACTGTAAAAGGCCCAATCTGAAAAAGTCTTGGAATCATAATTGTCAGTTACTCCGGCTGGAAAGAAAATTCCTGTTCAGCGACTTCAAATTCGCAGAACCGGCGGTTATTTTTTTTAAGGGGTATAAATTTTTTAATTAATTTAATATTTTTGCTGTAAATATTAAAGTTAAATACAGCGCTGTTGATACAGCCATCCTGCTTAATGACATTAACAGTATAATCGCCGACAAGATTTTCGTATGGGACATCTGCCTTTGCCGGTTCGATGTTTGGCAGATAGTTCATTTTTGTCTGAAGTCCCATAATCGTAATATTAATATCCTTCTTTTCGATTTGGGCATCAACTGAAATCTCATAAGCGAAGCTTGTAAACTCAGCAATAGTCTCCAGCCTGAGCAGATAATACTGCCTGTGCATTGTCTCATCATAGTAGAACAGAGCTTTCAGCAAATATTCATTCTTATCTTCTTTTTTCTGTGGAATAGCTTTTTTTGCGGCTTCAGAATTTTTCTTCCTTGCCTTAGATAGTTTAGGAACCCCGCTAGGTTTTTTCAGAGGCATTTACAACTCCGCTTTGCAACTTCTTTAATATGTAATCTAACTGACACATATCTATATTTTCCTGAGCGCCGTCAAACATATTTTTAAGTATAACTTCCCCGTTTGAATATTCCCCGCCTCCGACAAAAAGCGTATAACTGGTATTCAGCCGGTTTGCTTCCCTCATCTGAGCTTTAACACTACGGGCAAGGCAGTCAAATTCAACAGCTATATTTTTGCGGCGGAAATAAAGTACAAGGTCAAAAACTTTGTCTGTAAGATTGTTATCGAGCCTGATAATATATAAATCTAATTTTTCTTCAGGTATATTCAGGCAGTTTTCATTTTCGCAGGCAAGGAGTATCCGTTCTATTCCGGCAGCGAAACCTACACCCGGCGATGATTTGCCACCAAGCTGCTCAATAAGCAGGTCATAACGCCCGCCACCACAAAGAGCACTCTGGGAACCTACTGAACCGCTGACAATTTCAAATGTAGTTTCGGTATAATAGTCAAGACCGCGCACGAGCTTCGGATCGACTTCAAAAGGGATATTCGCGTTTGTAAGAAGTTTTTGAACCGTTTCAAAATGCGAAAGGCTTTCAGTATCAAGGTAATCTGTTAAAAGCGGAGCTTCAGCGAGTGCTTTCCGGTCGGTTTCTTCTTTACTGTCAAAAATCCTAAGGATATTTGTTTCATATCTTTTCTTACTTTCTTCGGAAAGTAAGTGAAGTTTATCGGAAAGGAATTCTTTTAGAATGTTCTTATAATTTTCCCTTGACGCAGGCACACCAAGTGAATTTATTTTAACTGTCAGATTTTTAAGTCCGAGCGAGTTTAGAATATCAAAAGCAATGATTATCATTTCGCTGTCAAGCTGTGGAGAAGAACTTCCGAGAGCTTCAGCGCCAAACTGATGAAATTGTCTGAGTCTGCCAGCCTGTGGTCTTTCCTGCCTGAACATCGGAGCAATGTAGTAAAGTTTATTAAGATTCTGCTTTGCGCTAAGAGAATGTTCAATAAAAGCGCGGACAACAGCCGCCGTCATTTCGGGGCGAAGGGTTAAGCTTGTCTGACCTTTATCGAGGAAAGTGTACATTTCCTTACTTACGATATCTGTAGCTTCGCCAATACCCCGGTGAAACAGAGCTGTTTCTTCAAAGACAGGAGTTCTAATCTCTTTGTAATTGAAACTTTGCATTTTTTTCTGAATCAGATTTTCAACGAATTTCCATTTGGAAATATCAACTGGCAGGATATCCCTGGTGCCGGTAACAGCTTTAATCATAAACTCAGACCTGACTTAAGTAATATCGAAATAATTATTTTCTTCTTCCTCGAAAATATGATAGATTTCCCCGGCACTTTTCGCATTAATTAAGCTTTCACGGAATTCATCCTTATTCATCATTCTGGATATACGGCTTAACAGCTTAATATGCGGACCGGCAAGGTTATCTTTTCCGATAAGCAGAAATACAAGGTTAACCGGCTGTTCATCGAGTGCTTCAAAATCTATCGGGTTCTTTGTTTTTCCGAAAGCGGCGATAATTTCCTTTACTGCGTCAGTTTTACCGTGAGGAATAGCAAAGCCTTTTCCAACGCCGGTTGACATAATTTTCTCTCTTTCCAAAACAGCAGCCCGTACTTTTTCAATATTAATTATTCTTGGGTCCTGCTTAAAAGTATCGATTAGCTCATTAATCACATCTTCTTTCGAATCACCGTTTAATTCGGCAATAATATGATTAACTTTAATAACATCACAAATTTTCATTTTATTATATAATCCTTAATAAATTAAAATTTCCCCGGTTCTAATTTAAGAAAGATACATTTGGGAATCAATTTTTACCACATATAATATGAATTAATCGAATTAATATCATCAAAAGAATCTTCAGGTATCTTACGGTGAATTTACAGTATTCTTTATAAATCCCTCATTAATAAACTCTGTTGAACCTTATCTCTAGAATTTCCCATTTAAAAGAAAAAGCATGAGGAATTATATGAGTTCTGCCTGTTACTGAAATATATCAGCCTTTTCAAATTACGCATACTTAATATCTTTATCATGCAACAATGCGGTCATCCCGGTTAAGAGGAACAGGAAGTTAAGTTTACATCTGTTGACAGATAATAGATTTTGCGGATATACCTGTTTTCTGCCAAATTAACCATTATCTATTTAAATAATGCTCCGTGGGGTCCCCACGGAGCATTTGTTATATGTCTAATGCTCCGTGGGGACCTCACGGAGCATTTCCTATATGTCTAACGCTCCGTGGGGACCTCACGGAGCATTTCCTATATGTCTAATGCTCCGTGGGGACCTCACGGAGCATTTCCTATATGTCTAATGCTCCGTTTGGCTCAAATTAAGCATTCTGATATATTTGAAATAACAAATCGGTAAAAACACAGCATTCCCATACCATCCAAAGAGAGCTTTAAGTCTTTTCCTGTTTAAGAGAAACCTGCGGTCGATAATTTATAACGATGCCAGATATATTTTTGAAAAAAAGGGGGTAATTCGATTATCTCAGGATTTGAAAATATGCAGTATCCGAAATTGCCGAGCCAAATACTCCGATGCCATCTCCTTCAATATGAATTTTTGGTTCATGAAAATTGCCATCAGGTTCCTGGACACTTTGGTTTGTAACAACGAAATCGGCAAAGTTTTTGTCCGCAACGTAGATAATAAGCTTGTAATTACCATAAAACCAGGTATCAATCCATTCTACCTTAAATTCAGTTTTTGGTGCCTGCGAGTTTATATTCATCAGGAATCTTGCCCGATATTTATAACCATCCAGATTGTCCGGCGTTTTGTTGCTGTCCAATTTTAAATAGGCATTATCAAAAATAAATGTACTCCTGTCTGCCTGCCAGGGCACAATAGAGACTGCATAAAAGTCAGTATTTAACGAAGGCTTAAAATTAACTGTAAAATTTTTGACAGTCCCTGAAGAATCCAATTCTCTGTAACGCATCGGAGGCAGATTCTTTTCATAAATCTTAAAGCCCTCCAAAGGAACCCTGGTAGTAGAACTTGCCGAAAGAGTTTTACCATCAATATCCGCTGTTACATCGATTCTGTAGCTTTTACCCGCAGTTATTATAAGGTCAGCACCCGGATATTCGAATGAAACCTTCCCTGGATTAAACTGCAGCTTATATGATTTAGCCGCTTCAATATCTGTAATCACCGCATTCGCGCCGCTTAAATCTATCTGCGTAATGTCAATCGATGTATTCAGGGGGAAATTGCGCGTAAGTTTAATATTTTCAACCATGCGACCCGGATAAATATATCCATAAATGACAATCTTCTGTTCATATTTGGATTGTGCAACGTCCACTGTTCCTTCGCCGCATGAACTCAGGATGAACGATGCTAAAATAACAATTATGAATACTGCTATAAATTTATATTTGTACATTCCGAAACTCCCTGAAAAATTGTTTCCCGTATAATTAAAACCTGATATTAACCCCAATGCTTGGCAGCAAAGGGAGCATATTTACATTAGTTATTTCCTGCGATACTGTATTTCCCTCTACAATATTTTTATACCGGATAAACCATACATTTTTTCTGTTGCCGAGGTTAAAGACCTGAATATATGGCGCAAGAATCCAGTCTCCATAATTTTTCTCATAAGTTAAGCTGAAGTCCAGTCTCGAATAGGCGGGTAATCTTACGGTATTTAACTCTGCCGGATAGAGAGAAACGGTTGTCGCATTAATCGAAAAATCAGGCATTGCTCCCGCAAGGTAGGCTGACCCCGGTATAGTAATTGGCTGTCCCGTAGAATAAACATAATTCAGTCCGAGTATCCATTTAGAAACTCCTTCCCCACTCTCTTCATCGATAAATTTATTTATGTCAATATTAGCCGTAAAATTGACGGTAGAAGTTCTGTCATGACGCGGTTCATAGCTTTTACCCTGATTGAGACCATCGGTTGTGTATTCTGTTCTTGCGAGAGAATACCCAAGCCAGCCGGTAACGGCACCATAATCTTTTCTTAAAAGGAACTCGATTCCGACAGAGCTGCCATCGCCTCTTATTAAAAGTCCTTTGGTCGAGGCATAAACAGGATTATTATTCTGGTCGTAACCGTCCGCCTTAATGTCGCTGAAGGAATTCTGATTATAAGTATATATATCACGATAGACTTTATAATAACCTTCAATTTCAAGTTCATAGAACTGCCATAATTCTTCCTGAATACCTGCGATATAATGATACGCGCCTGATCCCTTATAATTCTCATCCGAAGTCAGCCACAGACTTGTAAAAGCAAGTCTTGGAATGCGATGAACGTACTGATGATAAATTCCGCCTGAGAATTTCAGGTTAGTTGTTTCATTGAGCCTGTATTTAAGAGATAACCGGGGATCAAGGTTCTGATAATCCTTTTCGGAACTAAAATAGTCGTAACGCAGACCGGTTTCAATATCCCAAAGTTCTGTGGGGCGCCAGTTTGTTGCAATATATCCGGTATAATGTTTTCTTGTTTTAGAAATATCCACGCTGCCGTCAGAAAACTTATCGGCAAGAAACCCCGCCAGGTTTTTCTCTTCGAAGCCAAACTTAACATTAAACTGTCCGGAAAAATAATATTCGAGACTGCCCTTAAATGTAAGATCGGTAATTTCATTTTCCTCCTTCATCTTAACCTCATCAAAGTTAAAATAAGAACTAAAGCGGCTGGCGGTTACCCAAAAGTTGGCAAAGAGTTCCGGATTAAAAATTGTTTTCCAGTTTATGCTGCCTGTCGTGTTACCCCAGTCCATCTTAAAGCCAATCGGGCTGGCGGCTTTCTTATCAAAGACATAATCAAGCTTATCCTGTCCGCCATAAAAACTAATAACAATTTTATTTTCAGGACTGACATCAAGGAAAGCCTTTAAGTTGCCATCATAGAAATAGTAGCCGGGAATACCGTCAACCATCTTAGCGATAGTCTGGTCAAGATAAGTTCTCCTTATCGAGCCTGATAAAGAACCCAAAGAACCGAGAGGCATCTGGAGTGTAGTTGAAGCTGAAAGAAGACTGACTGATACATCGCCTTTGAAGCGGTTCCTGTTGCCGTCAAGATTGGTTACATTAAGAATAGACGAAAGCCTTCCGCCGTATTCAGCTCCAAAGCCTCCTTTGGACAACTCGACTTTTTTAATTGCATTGGTATTAAAAGTTGAGAAAAGTCCAAAGGCATGTTCGGGATTATAAACATCGGATCCGTCTATGAGATACAGGTTCTGGTCAGGCGTGCCTCCTCTGATATAAAGCGCCGAAGAAAAATCAGACAAAGACTGAATACCCGGTAAAGTCTGTAAAGCTCTTAATAAATCAGCTTCTATTACTCTGGGCACATTATTAATCTGCCTAGCGGAAAGCTCAATCTTGGAAATTGGTTTTTCAAACAGCTTATCAATTGTTCTGACGGAATCCGCTTTAATAACCACTTCCCTTGTCTGAAATACATCAGGCTCAAGCAATATTTCCCGGGTCTTATTTTTACCGCCGGCGTTAAGTTCTATAGTTTCGGTTTTATAACCGATATAGCTGACAATCAGCGACTGCCTGCCAGCCATAACATTTGGAATTACAAAGTATCCGCTCAGGTTTGTCGTTGCTCCGAGGGATAAACTCTTAATATACACACTAGCGCCAATGAGAGCTTCGCCGCTTGATTTGTCATAAACAAAACCGCTTATCGTAGCGGAAACACCTGACTGCGCAGTAATAATCTGTGAGTATAACATGAATATCAATATAATAAATCGGACCAGCTTCAAATGCTTTCTCCTGTTGGTTAAGTATTTCATTTTATTTTCACGCGACAGATACCGGACTTCTTCCCCTGTTCGATAATCCAAGCCGTGAAAATATTTAATTTTATCCGTAAATAAAAGCTTTTATGGTTTATAAATCAAATAAATTTTGGTCAGAATCTGAAACCGTACGCCTTCAGATGCTGCCGATATTCCCATCCCGGTAATTTACCGTTAAGTTCACTCCTTATGGCGATGTTGTTATAAGCATTTTTAATGAAGCCGGTTTTGTCTGTGCTGAAGTTAAGGATTGCGGTACAGGTATTCACAAGGATTATCTGACGAAGATGTTATGAAGGCAGTGTACCTGGTCTTGCTCCCGTAAAGAAATTTATCAGATTAAACAAAGCTGGAATTTTCGTTGAATCCGAGAAAGGCAAAGGTTCGGCTTTTACCGTAAAATTCAGAATGGTTTTGTAATGTTGATTATGCAATAAGGTAGCAATGAATTGGTTTAATCATCGCGCGTTCCGCATATAACGGATACTTGTTCTTCTTACCGGCATTTTCTCCATATCGGTCAGTTTCTTGTTTCAAAAAAACTTAGTTCTTTATATTTTTGAGCCGGTATTTTTCTTACACATAAAATATGGAGTTAATCATGAAACAGGAAATAACACATAACAGAACGAGCCGACACATAGTTATCGGTTCAGTCGTTATTATTGCAGGGTTTCTGCTACTTTTCTCAAATCTTGGCTGGATTGGCTTTGATCTGCACCGGATTATTTTTTCATGGCAGATGATATTGATTGGCATCGGCTGTCTGAAATTTATTAATTCACAGGACCGTTCAGGACTTATTCTTATTGTAATCGGAAGTATCTTTCTCTTACCCAAATTTGTTGATTTTGATGTATCGACTTTCTGGCCTGCTATCCTGATTATCATTGGTCTGTCAATTCTTTTTAATAACAGAAAAAATCAACATCATAGCAACAATGAAAAAAGAGAGGCAAAAACAGGCTCGCGCGGTCAGACGTTAACCGAAGACTGGCTGGATGATATAGCTATATTTGGCGGAGGCAGGCGTAATATTCATTCGCAGAATTTTCAGGGTGGAAAGATTACTAATATTTTCAGCAGCTCTGAGATAAATTTCTCTGGCTGTAAACTTGCACCCGGCGATAATATCATTGATATAGTTACAATTTTTGGCAACACAAGCCTTTATGTTCCAAATGACTGGAAAGTAATTCTTAATGTAACTCCAATATTTGGCGGTTTCTCTGACTCAAGGCGCAAAGACCCAAATCAGATATATAATGAGGAAGATGGCACGCTTATAATAAAAGGCACACTATTATTTGGCGAAGGTGAGATTAAAAACTTATAAAAACGAGAGTGTAAATATTTCTGTGTAAATGAAGAACCCAAAAGTCAGAGATATTTTTAGATATCCTGTCCTCAAAAAAAACATTATACTAATCTGCCATCATATCTGAAAGATGCAACCGGATTTAACAACTGGAAACGACTGGTATTGTTTTCAATGCGAACTACCGGTCTGCTTTGTCTTACAGGACGGGGAGCTTCAACAACCGGCGTAACTGATGCCTGATAATAGTTATTTTGGTTGTTTTTTGGAGCTTCATATTGTATTTGTCTGACAGATACTGGTACTGGTACTGTTTCGAGTTTGTTATTCTGGAGGTAAGGCTTTACTTTTTTAGATCTTAATTTATAGCTGAGATATGAGATTACTATTATTAACACTACCAGAATAGTAAATATTGTCAGCGCTGATATTATAATTGGTAATAGTCCCATTGTGTTTTTCCTTATGATTATGTTTACACCTATTTGTTCAACTACCGTGCCATTCATAAATGACCTAAATTTATAGCTTTCAACTTTATTTTTAAGTATAAAATTGAGACAAGTATCATTTTGAGACATCATAGGATATTCTTTTGGTCTTAATATCAGAAGATACTGATGCAATTGGGAAATAAAAGAATACCGACAGAAGAATTATTCAGAATTATGGTTTCGCATTGTTTTCTGAAGAATTAATAAAGAACCATAATATTCATGTTAATCGTGAGGCGATGAAGACCGGACTAAAAACTACCAAAAGTAATCAGCCGGTTATGTTTGTTACTGACATTTCTATTTTGCTATAACATAGAAACAAAATTGCTTGAAAAATATTGGATTTTCATGTAAATATTTAATAATTTACCGCATCTTGTTTGAAAACTTATTTTATATAATAATAAAAAGACAAATATGACAAAAGCTGATATAGTGGAAAAGATTGCTTTAGGTACCGGTATGACAAAACTTGAGACAGAAGCTATAGTTGAAGGCTTTTTAAATACAGTTATAGATGCTCTTAGAGAAGGTGATCGTATTGAGATTCGCGGATTCGGAAGTTACAGGGTAAAAAAGAAAAATGCCCGTTATGCACGTAATCCTAAAACAGGTGAGAAAGTATTCGTTGAAGAACATTTTGTACCATCGTTTAAGTTTTCTAAAGATTTTAAATCAGCTGTTGACAGAGGAATAAAAAAAGAACAAGGCAGTTCATATAAAGGAATGCCCGAATTGTAATAATACAATAGATTCAAAACCTGATTTTTTGTTCGATTTGCGGATACGATTTAATATCGTTTTATGAAGAAACAAAAATGCTGTTTTGAAAGAAAATCCTCAGTTAACAGAAGTGGTTATCTGTGGTGAGAAACTTCCTGCTTCGGAAGAATACAGCAAAAACTAACTAACTAATAAAAGGAAAAAACAGATTAAAGTGACTAAGAGGGAAGATAAACCTTTTAAAAAGGAAAAAACATTAAAAGCTGAATTAAACAAGTCTGTTTCAATACAGGATAAAGAAGATACAGCTAAAGAAGAGAATCAGGTTCAGACACAGAAAAATCTTTCTACGAAACAGATTGCAATTATTATAATTGTGCTTGTTGCCGGTGTCGCTACAATTTTATATACAAACGAAGTATTTGACAATCAGGTAAAAATTGAAGATAGTGTTCAGACTGATCATGTTCAGCAGCATCAGAATAACAACAATATAAATTTGCAGGAAGTGCAGGAGCTAAATAATTTGGAAGCCGCTGTACTGGCAGACAGCACAAATTTGTCAAAGCTTCTTGAACTCGGTCATAAGCTGAATGATTCCGGCTTCTATGAGAAAGCCATTAAATATTATCAGATATATTTAAGGTCTAATTCATCTGATGTGGATGTTATAGTTGATATGGGAGTCTGTTTTTTTCAGTTACATGACTTCCCTGTAGCGAAGTCTGTTATGAAAAGAGCACTTAAAATAAAGCCGGAACACCAGATTGCCAACTTCAACCTTGGTGTTATAAGTAATGCAAGCGGTAATACAGACTCGGCAAAAGTAATGTGGAAGAAAGCGTTCGAGCTTGATCCAAACTCAGATATTGGAAAGCAATCAAAACATTTGTTAGATATAAACTAAAGTAAGGAGGTAGAAATGCCCTGCGGTAAGAAACGTAAACGTCATAAAATGGCTACTCATAAGAGGAAAAAAAGGTTAAGAAAGAACAGGCATAAGAAAAAGATAAGATAGTTAATTTTTCTATGTAAATAACGCGTGATGCTTCTGCTCAACAGGGTATCATCATCTGGGTTATATACTTAGTTTGCTTTGGCCATCTTAGCTCAGCTGGTAGAGCAACGCATTCGTAATGCGTAGGTCGCCGGTTCGATTCCGGCAGATGGCTCTCTGTAATTATATAAAAACAATTACTTAGAGCCGTTTTCATTTGCGGAACAAAACATTAGAAAACCCGGTTCGGTATAAAGCTCGGTATATTATACAATATGAGTTATTAATTTTTATTGGACATCCTGTAGTTAAGATATGATTTCTATGAAAGATTTTAATAACAAAACATACATACTATCGTAAATAATTTTAATAATCCAAAACTTCCTACTACAATTCAAATATCAGCCGGAACCAGTAATTATGGATTGGTAGCGTGAGTAAACCAGAAGTACAGGCAGCTATTACATTTATTAAATATCATGCATATGATATTAAATTAGTTTCTACAGAGGATTATAACGAAACTACTCCTAATAATTTCAGTATTAATTTAGGATTTATATCAAAATTCAAAGAAGAAATACCTAATGTATTCTGGATAGATTTTGAATTAAATATCAAAAATGAGAGTAATAGTTTCGAATTAAAAGTTAAATTTGCCACTGCTTTCGAATCTTCTCTACCAATAAATGCGGAATTTTTAAAAAGTGATTTTGTAAAAATAAATGCTCCAGCAATTGCATTCCCATACATGAGAGCTTTTATATCTTCCTTTACATTAAATGCAGGTTATGCACCTGTTATTTTACCGACTTTCAATTTCCAAAAAATTGTTCAAGAACAAGATAACGAAGAATTATTAAAACCTCCGATAACTGAATAATCTTACTTAAACTTCACCTTATCATCCACAACCCGGCCAATTCTGCTCAAATCCGCTTCAGTCTAATTGATATATCCCGATGTCGCATAAGTTTCATCAAGTCAAACGGGTACATACCTGAGTTTACGCAACTGGTGTACTGTGTAATGTTTTCTTATGTCCAGGTTAGTCTGCGATTCGCCGAAAAACCCAGGCTGTCCGGGCCCGAAGGAAGGAAATATCCTGCCTTTCTTCTTTACTTCAGAATTCTGCAAAATATTTGGCGTTAACTGAAGGAAGTTGTAATTTGTCTGATAAATTTTAAAAATTTATTTTCAAATGATGTTTTGTTTATATATATTACCGTAACTTATACAACAGGAACCGTACTCTCCGGCTATTTTATGTCTCTGAATAATTCAGGTTGGAAATATAAAGACGGTTGAGCCGGACGGTATTGGTTTCGGCTTTAACCAGGACACCCGGGACTTAAAAAGATTCTGCAATAATAATCTTTTTGTTAAATAATTTATTATAAATTTTTAGATATTAATGAACAAAGGAACTGTATAAATGTCTGTACATGAAAAGATAAAAAAGATAATGCTCGTAGATGATGATATTGACCTGCTCGAACAACATAAAATTCTGCTGGAATCCAAAGGTTATAAGATTGTAACAGCTGAGAATGTCGAGGATGGATGGGCATTATTCAAAAAAGAAAAACCTGACGCCTGCGTGCTTGATTTAATCATGGAAGAACATGACTCAGGTTTTATTCTCTGTCATAGAATTAAAAGAGATAGTTATGGGAAAACAATCCCTGTATTTATTCTGACTTCGGCTACTTATATTACTGGTTTTAAGTTTGGTTCATCTACAAACGAAGAAAAAGAATGGATTAAGTGTGATGCGCTTTTGAATAAACCAATTGTGTTTGAAGACTTGCTCCAAAAAATAGAAGCATTTTTTGACGTGGAATAAAATCCCCAAAAATCAAATCAAGGGAGTTAATGTGGAAGAACAAAAACCACAGGTACTGATTATTGATGATGAAAGAGGTTTGCGTCTTGTTACAAAGCGTTTACTGGAAAGCGAAGGCTATGGCTGTGATGTCGCTGAGAATGGAACTAATGGAATTAGTATCGCCCGTTCGAAAGAATTTGATCTTGCAATAATTGATCTAAAGATGCCTGATCTTGATGGCATTGAGGTGCTTAAAGAAATCAGAAGGATCAGCCCGGGCACAATCTGCTTTATTGTTACAGCTTACGCTAGTTATGAAACAGCAATTGAATCAACAAAACTTGGAGCATATAGTTATATCCCTAAACCATTTGCCCCTGAAGAACTTCTGTTGCAGCTTCGGAAGGGATATGAGAAACGCCTCCTTATGCTTGAAGCCGAAAAACTCAAAAAAGAAAGAGAAGAAAGGCTACTTGAGATTACTTATGAAAAAACGCGACTTAAAACTATACTAAATTCGCTTACCGAAGGCACTATTGTTGTCAACCGTACTGGCGAACTTGTGCTCTACAACTCGAGTGCATTAAAATATCTGGACTTACATGAAATTTTTATCGGTGATGTAATTCTTGATATCCTCCCCTCTGAAATCTCCGCGATGATAAAGAAATTTATTGATTCACATGAATACAACTCAAAATCATACTCCACACAAATTGAATTAAGACCTGGAAAAGAACTGATAGTTGAGGCAACCTGCTCGCCGGTTCCTCACCCTGATGGTTCGCTTGCAGGCGTTGTTACTGTAATCAGAAATATAACTGAAAGTAAGAAAGTTGAAGATATAAAATCACAATTCGTTTCAATGGTAGCTCACGAGCTTAAAACTCCGGTTGCGGCTGTGCTTGGCTTCATCCAGATCATTCTTGATGAAAAAGTATTCGTAACAGCTGAACAGGAGAAGGATTTCCTTACCCGTAGCTACAATCGCCTGCAGGGGCTTGTCGCGATGGTTAACGATTTGCTCGATATTTCAAGAATGGAGCTTAAGAAAACTCAAAAAGAAATCAGGGAACTCGACATACAGTCAATACTTCAGTCAACAATTGAATTTCTTGAGTTTGAACTTAAAAAGAAAAATATTACAGTCAGTCTGAAGATTGAAACAACTGAACTGAATCTTAAAGCTGATCAGAACGATATTACCAGACTATTTACTAACCTTCTTAGCAATGCAATCAAATATAATAATGATGACGGAGCTATAAATATTAGTATTAGTAAACATGGTAGCTATCTTTTAACTAAAGTATCTGATACAGGTATTGGAATGAAGCCTGAAGAAAAAATAAAACTGTTTCGGGAGTTTTCCAGAATTAAAAATGAGAAGACACGAGGTATAAGCGGAACGGGACTCGGACTTTCGATAGTCAAAAGAATAGTGGATTCCTATGCCGGAAAAATAAATGTTGATAGTGAATATAATACCGGCACAACATTCTCTGTTTTCCTGCCGGCTGGTTGATACTACTGTATAATTGTTCTTACTTTTTTCGTGTGATGCTTTTTAGTCTTGTTTAGAAGTAATTGGGCTTTATGTAATTCAATTTTACTTAATAAATCGGAGAAAGATATGGCACTTATTGCTATCATTGATGATGACCCGGATATCCTCGATGCCAGTACGCTCGTACTGAAATCAAAGGGATATGATGTTATAACTGCAAATAATCCTGATGACGGCTATAATATCGTTAAACAATTCAATCCTGAATTAATTATTCTCGATGTAATGATGGATGAGCCGGACGATGGTTTTTTCCTTGCTCAGAAATTCAGAAAGGAAAAGATTATGACGCCAATTTTGATGTATTCTTCTGTATCAAAAGTTATCGGAATGGATTTCGGCGCTAATGAAATGGTGCCGGTTGATGATTTTGTGGAAAAACCGATTACTCCGGAAGAACTAATTAGCAAAGTTGAAAAATTATTAATTCAGCAGAGAAAGGGGTAATACCATGTTAGTACTCGACAAAAACTTTTTAACTGAAGAGATAGAGAACCTCGTATCAGCCTTTGGAAAAGGAAGAGATTCCCTGTTGCCAATCCTTCAGTCTATTCAGCGTAAACATAAATACATTTCTGATTTTGCTCAGCAGGAGGTCGCCCGCCTGCTCGATATTCACCCGGTTGAAGTTTATAGCGTTATTAGTTTCTATGCATTCCTTAGAAGCGACCCGCAAGGCTGCAATATCGTAAGGCTCTGCAAAACTATTACATGCGATATGAGTGGCAAGGAAGCTGTGGCTAAGGCAATAGAACGCGAACTCGGAATTTCCTTTAACGAAACAACCAAAGATAAACGTATAACACTCGAATATGCCAACTGTCTCGGCATGTGCGACCAAGGTCCGGCTATGTTAATTAATGATAAGGTTTATACCCGGCTTACGCCGGAAAGAGCCGTCAATATTCTTAACGAAATTAAATAGGAGCGACTATGGACATTACAGAAAAAAGAACTCCGCGTAAAGGAGCAGTACTCTTTTCTGAATATAAACGCGGCGATGGAATAAAAAAGGCTATAGCGACAGGACGTGAAAATGTTCTCTTTGAAGTGCGCGAGTCAAAACTCAAAGGCAGAGGCGGTGCCGGTTTTCCAACAGCTACTAAATGGATGCTTGTTGCCGCCGCTATGTCAAAGGAGAAATTTATTGTTTGCAATGCTGACGAAGGTGAACCCGGCACATTCAAGGACCGCGTTCTTCTGCTTGAATTCCCCGAACTTGTCTTTGACGGAATGGTAGTAGCAGGTTTCACTATCGGCGCGAAGAAAGGTATCGTTTACCTTAGAGGTGAATATGAATACATGCTGAAGTCTCTTGAGGATTATCTTGAACAAATGAGAGCAGATAACCTTCTCGGAAATTCAATTTGCGGTAATCCTAATTTTAATTTTGATATATTAATACGACTCGGCTCAGGTGCTTATGTCTGTGGCGAGGAAACGGCTCTCATAGAATCGCTCGAAGGAAACCGGGGAGAGGCACGCAACCGTCCGCCTTATCCTGTTAATACCGGCTACTTGGGTAATCCTACTGTTGTCAATAATGTTGAAACTCTTGCATCTGTGCCTCATATTATCTTAAAAGGAGGGGAATGGTTCAAGAAGCATGGAACAGATAAATCTACCGGTTCAAAACTCTTCTCTGTTTCAGGCGACTGCGAATACCCCGGCGTTTATGAACTTCCGTGGGGCACAAAGATTAGTAGCCTGCTGGAATTAGTCGGTGCAAAGAATACTAAAGCTGTTCAGGTTGGCGGAGCTTCAGGCGTTTGTATTCCTAAAAACCAGTTCGACAGAACTCTCGCTTACGAAGATGCTGCTACAGGTGGTTCTATAATTATATTTAATGAAAGCAGAGTTATGCTTTATATTCTGAAAAACTTCATGGAGTTCTTTGTTGAAGAGTCATGCGGCCAGTGCGCACCTTGCCGCATCGGCAATGTAAAGCTTCTTGAGGGTGTTGAAAGTATTGAGAAAGGTCAATATACTTTTAATCATATTAATAAATTAAAAGAACTGGGCAGGGTTATGCAAGTAGCTTCTAAGTGTGGACTTGGTCAGTCAAGTCCTAATTCTTTTATATCTATTCTTGAAAACTTCAAAGAGGAAATCTTTAATCAAAACAAATTCGGAGGAGCAAATGGAAAATAAGGAGACATTAAGAGCGCCGGTAAGCCAGAAATCTCATACAATAGAGAAGTCAAAGAACCCGACCGGCATTGGCGGAATGATATCTGTCGAGATTAATGAAAAGAAAATCATTGTCCCTTTAGGTATTACAATACTTGAAGCCTGTAAGGAAAACCAGATTCATATTCCGACTCTTTGCCACCACAGCGACCTCTGTATTGCCGGCGTCTGCCGCATTTGTTTAGTTGAAGTTGAAGGAATGCGCACGCTTCAGGCAAGCTGCGCCTTCCCAATCACCGCACCAATAAAAATCCATACTTATACTCCGATGGTCAGGAAAGCAAGACGCAGTGTTCTCGACCTTATGCTTAGCGAACATTATGGCGAATGCTATTCATGCTTCCGTAATCAGAACTGCGAGCTTCAGACATTGGCAAAGGAATATGGCGTTGATGAATATCCATTCGGTCATATCTCTAAACAGAAGTATGACATAGACAAATCCTCCGCTTCAGTACTAAGGGATATGAATAAATGTATCCTCTGTAAAAGATGCGTCCGCACGTGCATCGATCTTCAGGAAGTCGGTGTGCTTGAAGCTGTCGGGCGCGGGCACGAAACTCATATAGGAACTTTCCTCGATAAACCTCTTGCAGATGTAATCTGTATTAACTGCGGACAATGCATTAACCGTTGCCCGACTGCGGCATTAAGGGCAAATGATCCATCCGATGAGATATGGGCGGCTATTGACAACCCGAAGAAGCATGTCGTTATTCAGACTGCTCCTTCGCCAAGAGCCAGTATCGGTGAGGAATTCGGATTGGAACCAGGCCGCTCAATGACAGGAGAGCTAAATACGGCTTTAAGAAGAATCGGCTTCGACCGTGTGTTTGATACTAACTTTACTGCCGATCTTACAATCATGGAGGAAGGTACGGAACTGTTGAACAGGCTTAAACGTGCTCTCGTTGATAAGGATGAGACTGTTAAACTGCCACAGTTCACAAGCTGTTCACCAGGCTGGGTTAAATTTATCGAGCATTTCTACCCTGACTATCTTGATTATCTCTCTACAGCAAAGTCGCCTCAGCAAATGTTTGGCGCAATTATAAAAACTTTCTATGCTCAGGAGTCCGGCATTGATCCTGCAGACATTATATCCGTTGCCCTGATGCCCTGCTCTGCTAAAAAATTTGAATGTAACCGCCCTGAAATGTACTCTTCAGGTTTTAAGGATGTAGATTTCGGACTGACAACGCGTGAACTGGCGAAAATGATTAAGGAAGGTGGCTTGCATCTGCCCGAATTGCCCAAGTCTCACTTTGATAAACCATTCGGCAATGCTTCAGGTGCCGGACTTATCTTCGGTGCAACAGGTGGCGTAATGGAAGCGGCTTTAAGAACAGCCTATGAGCTTGTTACAGGCAGGGAAGTTCCTTTTGCAAACCTGAATATTATTCCATGCCGCGGTTTTGAAGGCATCAGACAGGCATCTGTCATGCTTGATAATGTTAAACCCTGTTTTAGTTTCCTTGAGGGCGTTGAACTAAAATTTATGGTCGCCCATGGAACGACAAATGCAAAGAATGTAATGGAAATGCTGAGAAAAGGTGAGCTAAACGATGTTCATTTCATTGAAATTATGGCATGTCCGGGCGGATGTTTGGGCGGAGGCGGCCAGCCAATCCCGACAAACGAGGAAATACGAAAAAAACGCGCACAAGCTATCTATGCCGAGGATGAATCCCTGCTACTCAGGAAATCGCACGAGAACCCTCATGTAAAGTATATGTATGAAAAATTCCTGACCGATGGACCATGCGGACATAAATCTCATGAACTGCTCCATACTCATTATCTCAAACGCGGTAAATATATCGCATAGAGCTTTGAAAACCCATAAAACGCGCTGCTTTACCACACAGCGCGTTTTTTTTGCCTTCTCACACCTGATGAAGGTACAATTGCTCCCGACCGGACATGGTGTACAATCAATTTTCCTTTCCTCCGGTACTCCTGACTATACTCTTACTCACTTCAAAACAGACAGGTATGATTATGATTATGGCTGTGAGTAAAATTAAGAAAAGCATCGGGCACACTCCAGTATAAAATCCCGCTCTTTAGCATATTACACAGCCTTCCCCCATTAGAAAGCAGATCCGGAATGATAATTCCCTTCCCGCCTAAGTTAAAAAGCTATTCATCCGGACTAACTGGTAAAATATCCTGACTATATTATGTATAAAATAATTCAACCGGCAGTACTGCACGGCTAAAAATCATATTAAATGGAGCTATAACAGGTTCCCCTCCTGCATGAAAATTTGTCGTATCCTCTGCCAGTTTGAATAATGTGTTTATTTTCTTATTTTTCATCTCAAAGGTGATTGTTTTGTGAATATATTTTTCGTTTTATCTGACTTGGGTATATCTGCTTTCAGTTATCTTGTGTTATTTTATTCTATATTTTAAGCATTAATAAAGGAGAAACCAAATGAAAACAGAAACGTTGAAAATCGAAGGCATGAGCTGCAACCACTGCGTAATGCACGTGAAAAAGGAACTGGTAAAACTGAATCTGATTATTAAGGATATAACAATAGGTTCTGCCGAGCTTGAATATGATGAAAATAAGGTTAGTCATGACGACCTGGTGAAGGCTGTGGATGAAGCAGGTTATAAGGTTGTAAACTAAATTCATTAAACCAGGGCCGAAGCTCTGATATAAAGTAAGCATGAAAGGCATAGAAAAATAATGGGAAATGTAAACGAACGGGAAAAAGTAAATACACGGAAGTTTTATCTCCCTGTCGAAGGTATGACCTGTGCAAGTTGTGTAGCAAGAGTTGAAAAGGTTATTGGAAAGATAGATGGTGTCATAAATGTATCGGTAAACCTTGCAACAGAAAAAGCCAGTCTTGAACTTGATCCGGCAAAGACTGATATTAATAAGATTGCAGCTATGATCGAAGATGCGGGTTATAAGATGACGCTCCCCAATGAAATGCAACAGACATCTGATGGAAATCATATAACCGAAAACGAAAATAATAAAAATCAGTATTATCAGGATTTAACCAAAAACCTTATTCTTGCTCTTGTCCTTACTATACCTGTTTTTATAATCAGCATGTCAATGGAATTTACATGGTTCCATAAGCTGTTCCCTGCCGGAACTGACCATGCGAAAATGATGGATTATATAAATAAGTCCTTACTTATTCTTACCATACCTGTTGTATTTATCCCGGGCAAAAGATTCTTTGTTACTTTCTGGAATAACCTGAAGCATTTCTCAGCTGATATGAATTCACTTGTAGCAATCGGTACAGGTACGGCATTTATCTACAGTCTTACTTCAACTCTGTTCCCTGAATTTGTAAATTCACCCGGGGAAGGAAGCCAGGTTTATTTCGATTCGACCACGATGATTATAACACTTATACTGCTTGGACGCTGGCTTGAAAACCGGGCAAAGCAAAAAACCGGTATAGCTATAAAAAAATTACTCGGACTTAAACCCAAAACTGCAAATGTACTTCGTCAGAACAGGGAAGTAACTGTAAATCTCACGGAACTGGCTCTTATGGATATTGTAATAATTCGTCCGGGGGAAAAGCTCCCTGCAGATGGAATTATTACAAATGGTTTTTCAACTATTGATGAATCGATGATTACAGGCGAAAGTACCCCTGTTGAAAAAAGCATGGGCAATAGAGTAATTGGCGGAACGATAAACAAAAATGGTTCTTTTGAATTCGAAATCTCAGCGCTTGGCGATAATTCTGTTCTTGGTCAGATAATAAGACTTGTTGAGGAAGCGCAGGGTTCTAAAGCTCCGATACAAAAACTTGCAGATAAAATAGCAGGGGTCTTTGTACCTGTCGTAGTGGCAATCGCAATTATTACATTTATTACTTATCTGATTATCGGAGGCGGGCACAGCATAAATATTGCCCTTATTAATTTTGTCGCCGTATTGATTATTGCCTGTCCGTGCGCTCTTGGACTCGCCACTCCAACGGCAATTATTGTAGGAACAGGACTTGGAGCCAACCACGGCATTCTGATTAAGAACGGTGAAAGTCTTGAAGAGGCTCATAAGATTACGACAATTATACTGGACAAGACCGGAACAATTACAGAGGGCAGACCTGCGGTTACTGACATAATTACCAGTAACATTACTGAAGCCGAACTGATAAGCATTGCCGCTTCAGTCGAAAATAAATCGGAACATCCGATTGCTCAGGCTATTGCAGGGTATGCAAAGAAGCGCGGTGTTTTGCTTAAGTCTGTTGAGTCGTTCCAAAGCTGCACCGGCAGGGGTATCTTCGCTGTTGCGGAAAACCTGGCAATATCCGTTGGTAATAAAGCTCTGATGGATGAATATAGCCTTAAAACTGACTTATTCGAAAATGATTTTGCAAGGCTCTCCTCTGATGGCAAAACGGTTGTATTTGTCGCTGTAAACGGGGAGCTTAAAGGAATGCTTGCCGTTGAGGATCCGATTAAACAAACATCATTCGCCGCTATTGCCGAACTGAAGAAAATGGGGATAAAGGTTGTGATGCTTACAGGCGATAACAAAAAAACAGCCGAAGCCATTGCAAAACGAAGCGACATTGATAGTTTCTCTGCCGAAATTCTTCCTCAGGATAAGGCAAAGGAAGTTATTAAATACCAGAAGGAAGGACATACAGTAGCTATGGTCGGTGATGGCATTAATGACGCTCCGGCTCTTGCACAAAGCAACATCGGCATTGCAATGGGAAACGGTGCGGACGCGGCAATTGAAACTTCTGATATAACTTTGCTAAAGAGCGATCTTACGGGAGTTGTTAACGCTATTAAACTTTCAAGACAGACAATAAAAATAATAAAGCAGAATCTGTTCTGGGCATTTATTTATAACATACTGGGCATACCGCTGGCCGCTTTCGGAATTCTGAACCCGATGATTGCCGCTCTGGCTATGTCTTTCAGCTCTGTATCAGTAGTAACCAATTCCCTCCGGCTAAGAAGCTTCCGGCTCAAAGGCTGACAGAATAATCCGCAACAGAAAAGATTACCGCTATCGGAGGCAGGGACTCCCCTGCTTCCGGGCGGCATTGTGTCTTACCTTATTTTTCATCAAGAAGCTTTTCCATCTGATTCAGCAGTTTGTTCATCTTCTTAATTACCTGAAGCACGGGTTCTGGCGAATTCATATCCACGCCCGCTTTCTTCAGAACGTTAATCGGATAATCTGAGCTTCCGGCCTTTAGGAATGAAAGGTAACGCTCAACTGCAGGCGTCCCTTCCTCTTTGATGCCGGTAACCAAAGCCTGCGAAGCCGCAAGCCCTGTGGCGTACTGATATACATAAAAACTGGTATAGAAATGCGGCACCCTTATCCATGTATAAGTTTCTTCATCGTCAATGATCATATCAGGTCCATAATACCTCTGGACAAGTTCCCTGTAAATCCCACAGAGCTTATCAGAGCTTAACGGCTCGCCTTTTTCAGCCTTATCATGAACGTTCTGCTCAAACTCAGCGAAGCCTGTCTGACGATAGAACGTTAAGACTATGTTGGATACATATTTTTCAAGCAAAGACAGCTTCTCATCCTTTGACTGAGCATGTTCAATCAGATAATCGAGGAGAAGAGCTTCGTTGGCAGTCGATGCAACCTCGGCCACGAATATAGAATAATGTCCGTATGGATATGGCTGAGCCTGTTGTGTGTAGAATGAGTGCATATTATGCCCCATTTCATGAGCAAGCGTAAATACATCGTTTAACTGATTGTTCCAGTTAAGAAGAACGAACGGATGTGCCCCGTAAGCATCATTGGAATAAGCCCCGCTCCGCTTCCCCTTAGTTTCATAAACATCAACCCAGCGACTGTCAAACGAAGTCTTCAGGTCTGTAATATAATTCTGACCCATTGGCTTTAATGCCTCTATGACAACTTTCCTGCCTGATTCATAACTATATTCTTTATCAACTCCGGGGAAAAGTGTTACGTACATATCATACATGTGCATTTCCTTGTAACCGAGAACACGTTTCTTTATCTTAACCCAGCGGTGCAACGGCTTAAGATTTTCATCTACCGTCTTAACCAGATTATCATAAACTGAAACCGGAATGTTATTCGCATCAAGTGCGGCTTCGCGGGCGGAGTTATATTTCCTTGCCTTTGCATAGAAAGTCGTAACATTAAGATTACCATTAAAAAGTGAAGTTATCGTATTCTTATAATCCTTAAACGGCTTATAATATCCCATGTAAACTCTTTCGCGGTAATCCCTGTCAGCAGAATAAAGTGCTGCGCCATAACGCCCGTGCGATATCTCGATGTCGTTGCCCTGAGGATCTTTAACCGTGGGGAACTGTGCTTCGGCATTATCAAAGAAGCCGAAAGTATTATGCGGTGTCCGCGCCATATCCGAGCTTAGGGCAAGCAGTTCTTCCTGTTCTTTGGAAAGAGCATGTTTCTTTGTCCTGAAAAGATCATCCAGTTGCTGTTTATACAGCTTAAGTCCGTCTGACTTTTCCAGGAATTCCGCAATTTTTGCATCCGGTATACTAAGTATTTCAGGGTGCATAAAGGCACTTACAGTTCCCATCCTTGTCCAAAGCGAACTTATCTTGTCACTCCTTGAACTGTTTACAGTATTTGATAAATCCAGGTCCTTTGCAAGTGAGGCATAAAGAAATAACCTGCCCGCCCTGATGCTGATTTCATCATCGAACTTCAGAGCTTTAAGTAATTCATCGGCAGACAGACCAAGTTTTCCTTCAAACTGTTTGTAATTAGCAAGATTATCCTCTACCCATTTGAAATCCTTTTCCCAAAGCTCTGCATTTGCATATACCTCATCAAGATTCCATGTATATTTTTTATCGATTTCGGTACGCGTAATGAGTTTCCCCGAATTATCCTGTGCCTGCACCGTTGAGGATTGGAAACAAAGCGAAAATAGTCCCATAATTGTAAGTCCTGAAATAATTGATAGTTTATTTAGCGGTTTCATAAGAATGATTCCTGATTTTATTTATTTAAAAAACGGTATAACTTAAAGACGGAATAATCCCCCCTAAATATAATGAACTGCCAGGGGTATAAACAAGTATCCATGATTATGAATTTAGACAAATTCGGTCAGAACCAGCCTTTCTTTTTGAAAAAAATAAATAATCCTCCTGATACCGAAAGCATTACTGCAATTATCATAGGATAACCGAAGCGCCAGTTAAGTTCGGGCATATTTAGCGGACTTGCTTCCGTATTGAAATTCATTCCGTAAAGTCCTGCAAGGAAATTAAGCGGAATAAAGAAGGTTGAGATAATCGTAAGTACTTTCATTATCTCGTTAAGTTTATTGCTCACGCTGGATAAATAGATGTCCATCATACCGGATACCATTTCACGGTAGTTCTCATTTGTATCGATAAGCTGAACAACATGGTCATACAAATCACGAAGATACGGCTGTGTAGTATTTCTGATTATATCAGAGTCGATTTTCTCAAGTCCGCTTATTACTTCTCTTAAAGGCCAGACTGCGCGGCGTATTATGATCATATCGCTTTTTAATTTATATAGTTTTTGAAGTGTTAACTTTGTCGGGGACTCAAGCAGTTCATCCTCAAGCTCAATTATTCTGTCTCCGATATTTTCAACCACAGTAAAATACTTATCAACGACCGTATCAAGCAGACGATATGCCAGATAATCCGCACCAAGCTCGCGTATCTTACCTTTATTTTTCCTCAGAGTCTCCCTGATTGCCTCAAAATCATCTACTTTATCCTCCTGAAAAGAAATTATCATCTGATTATTAATAATCAGACTTACCTGTTCACTCTTTATCTCATCTCCCTTTGAGTCGCAGTCAAGAAACTTCAGCACTACGAACAGATAATCGCCGTTATCCTCAGTCTTAGGCCTGTGTCCGGTATTAAGTATATCTTCAAGCGTCAGCGAATGGATATTAAACATCTCACCTAACCTGCCGACAAGGGCGGTATCATGAATGCCATCTACATTAATCCATGTAATATGGTTCTCATCAGGCTCAGGGACATTCTCTTCAGGGAACTTTATCTTCTTTTCCTCATACATTTCCTTATTGTATCTGGAAAGAGTGATAATTATATCCTGTTTTCTGTCCTCGCCCATATAGATGAGTGAACCGGGAAGCTGTCCGATTTTCTTACGTGAGTTTTTAAGTAATTTTCTCACTTCTTTATATTTTACGCCGGATAAAGAAAAATTCATAATAAATTAAATGGGAACTATATTAAGTGGTAAACTATAATTAAAAAAACTTTTGGGTGTCCGATATACTGTAAAACCAGCACTTTTATAAGTTTTAAGATAACAGGAATAAACGCTCCGGTAAGTCAGACAAAAATGCGAAAAAACAGCCGGAAACACCAGTTGTAAATTACCAAAATCAGGATAATAAACAATGATATTTCAGGAAAAAGAGAACGGGTTGTGGCTTTCCGCGGGTGAGTAAGATTATGATTATGAGTAAGATTAAGAAAAGCACAGGACGCGCTGATATTTTTGAGAGAATTTCCCCATGAGTTCTGCCAGCCTTTTACCCATCCGGCAGATATTATCTATTGTGTATCATTCATATTAACCCAAAAAGCTCTTATCCGGTCATTAAATAATCGCCAGTCGGGCAAAATAAGACTCTATGACATGTCCTGCACCTGCAGGATAGGCAAAAAGACGTTCGATGACATGTCCTGCACTTGCAGGATGGGCAAAAAGACGTTCGATGACATGTCCTGCACTTGCAGGATGGGCAAAAAGACGTTCGATGACATGTCCTGCACCTGCAGGACAGGCAAAAAGACGT
>JBAXDX010000007.1:0-53528 GCA_037140715.1 Ignavibacteria bacterium | reverse complement strand
TCTCATGAGGTACTTGGAGTTTTCCGATTGACCCGTGACGCTCTCATGAGGTACTCGGAGTTTTCCGATTGACCCGTGACGTTCCCACGGGGTGCCCGGAGTTTTCCGGCTGGCTGATTTAATAATTTTCAGCCGCGTACCGGTACCGTCCGGATTATCTGGTTATGATATTGTGATTTGGAAATTCATGCCAGGCGGATGTTCTGCCAATGCACCAGTATCTTTTTTTTGTAAATTTGTAAAAAACTATGGAGAAAAATGAAGAAGCTCGTTTATATCGCTTTATTCCTGCCGGCTTTAGCCGTTTTCAGTTTCGCCCGGCCACTTAAATACGGATGGATTACCAATACACATATCGGCGCGCCAAAAGCTTTGGAATATCTTGAGAATGTAGTTAATAATATTAATGCCAGACCTGATATTGAATTTGTCATAGTCTCAGGCGATATAACTGAAACAGGAATATCAGATGAATATGACTCCGCCAAAAGTATCCTCGACCGTCTGAAGGTAAAATATTACGTTATTCCCGGCTATAATGACTACAAACGGGATGAAAACTGTCTTACACACTTTAAGGAGTTATGGGGAGATGATAAATTCAGCTTTGAGTCAGGAAATATTCAGTTTACAGGCATAAACAGTTCCGTTACCCGCGAAGAAAACAGCGGACATTTTTCGCCTGAAGATTTGTCCTGGCTTGACTCAGAATTAAGTAAGATTAGTCCTGCTAAGGAAGTATTTTTCTTCTCCCATTATCCGCTCAGCCCGGAGACTGATAACTGGTTCGAAGTTACAAACCGCCTTCGGTTAAAAAATATCAAAGCTACCTTTGCAGGATACGGACATGCTGGCAGGGTGCTGAACTTTAACGGTCTGCCCGCGGTTACGGGGCGCTCAAGCCTGGCAGATGCCAGGAATTCATGGGGTTATACTTTAGTTGAAAACCAGCAGGATTCTCTTTTCTTTTTTGAAATTGATAAAGACAGCACTCCAAAACTCTGGGGAGTTATTAACAAACTCAGCCCGCCGGCTGTCGCGCAGATTGATTCGGCTAAATTTATAAATAACGGGGCGGATATTCTTTGGACTGAAGACCTTAAAACAGCAGTTTCGGCTCCGCCTCTTGTATGGGATAATAAAATCTATTCAGTCTCGCTAAACGGAATTGTAACCTGTTTTGTGGCTGACGGCAGGAAGCTGTGGGAATTTAATGCAACGGGCACAATAACCAGCCGCCCGGTCATCGCTGATAATATCCTTTGTGTGGGAAATTCCCGCGGCGACCTGTTTACGCTTAACCCAAATACCGGCTCAGTAATCCAGACAGTCGGTCTGGACGAGAAAATTACATCCCGGCTTATTGTTATAAAATACCAGGGGGATAAATTTCTTCTCGACGGCTCAAAGCCTGATACAGTTATTATTGCCGGTACTGCTTCCGGCAGGATGATATGCTGTGATATACATTCACTTGACCAGCTTTGGGAAAATACATCTGCAAAAGGAATGATTGAGACAAAACCTCTTTTTTTTGAAAATAAAATCATCTATGGGAGCCGGGACGGATATTTGTATTGTATCGATGCACGTTCGGGCATCCTGAACTGGAAATGGACAGCTCAGAAGAACTCCCGCTGCTCTTACGCTGCCTGCGCTCCTGTTACCGATGGTAAATACGTCTATATAACTACTCCCGACAAATTCACAACCTCGATTGACATTCTGCTGGGCAGAACAAAATGGCGGAAGGATAATTTCCCCGGCTACGAATCGACCGGCATAAGTCAGGACGGCACGAAGCTCTATATTAAAGGCCTGACGGATGATTTCTTCATAGTTTCCGCCTCAGACGGGAAAATATTAAAAAAAATTAACATGAAATTTGGGACTGACACAATGCCCGATATACCATTGGAAAGCAACGGAAATATCCTGTTCGGCGCACAAAATGGTTATATATATTTAATCAGACCGGACTATAGTTTTCAGCCATTGATATTCACAGGCACCTGCCGGGTGCTTTCAGTTCAGCAGATTAGCAACAATACATTCGCCGCCTGCAATATGGATGGAAAGCTGTTTGTGTTCTCTGTAAAATAGCTTTGCGATTATACCTGCTTCCGCAATATTCCCGGGTTGTAACGTTTTTTTAGTTGTGGCGGGGAGGGCATATTTGTCAAAAACAAATTATCTGCAACCGTGTTTTTTCTGTTTTTAATTTCCATTTTTAATATATTACTTCCTAAATTTGACACAATCCAAAAACCCGGAATAACCAATAATGAAATTACTCACCCCGCTTATGGTAGCCATGCTCATTATGCTGGCATCATGTTCATCTTCGAATACCTCGGACTGCAATATGAAGAAACTGACAGGAAGACTGTTCATGACAGGCAACGACCCGTTCGCTTCCATCTCGCTTGTAGTGGATTCGACTACTGTCTATATTTTAGACTGCAATAAGGAAACCGATAAAACGCTGAAGGAGCATCAGGGAGAAAGGGCAGAAATTTCATATAAAAATATGCGGGATATGTTCGGACGGAAAACCCTCGAAGTTTTATCCGTCAGCCTTGAAACGGACGGGAAGAAGTAAATTTCAGGGGCGTTCCTGCCGGTTAGGATTATCTGAATTATATAAGACAAGAACCTTTACGGCAATAAAATGGTTATTCAGACAACTGCTTTCGGTCAGGCGTTTAGCAATTAGTCATCTGTAAATATTAATAAAGTTCGCATAAAATTAAACAATCAATTACATTGGAGGCAGGTATGAAAGGTATCTTTTCAGTTATTTTGTTTAGCGTTATTTCATTCACAACGGGATTCTCTCAGATAACGGTTCCCTTTGTCGATGAATCCAGTCCAAAATCGTATCCAATAGACGGTACGTTTCTGATTAAGGGTGCACAGGAGACAGTTCGCAAGTACATTCAGGAAAATCCCGACTATAAAGAACAGATGAAACTTCGCAAGACAGCGGCGTGGAACTTTACAGTAGGTTCGACAAAGTCATGGTGGGCATCCAGCTTTATCAACTATACCTACTATCAGGTTCCCTCAACCTGCCGGAAAGTGGGCACAAAATGTTATATCTTTGTCGAGGATGCTTCCTGGAACAGCACAGTAACTCAGGCAGGCGTTGATTCTATGGCTCTTTATTTCGACAGCAAAACTCCGGCAAATCCAAATAAGGGAATTTACCAGTCTGACGTTGATGTTTTCGGCGATCCACCAGATATGGATAACGACCCTAAGATAATTATACTTATTCTTGATATTCGGGACGGTTATGAAGGTTCGGGTGGTTATATTGCCGGATTCTTCTCATCGACAAATGAAATAAATACTGCCTACAGCAATCTGTGCGAAATGTATTATGTGGACTGTAATCCTCTTGACTTCACCACGCCATACGGAATTAAAACCGTAGCGGCTATAACCGCGCACGAATTCCAGCACATGATAGCCTTCAATTACGACCCGACCTCCAAACAGGCAATTTTCATTAACGAAGGCTGCTCTATGCTTGCAGAAGTAAACGCCGGGTTCGGCATTGGAACCCAGGTCGGGCAGTATGGATATAACATCGAAACAAACCATTATCTTTTCGACTGGCGCGATTTCGGCAATATCTCTGTCCTGATTGATTATTCAAGAGCCTCAAGATTCTTTACATACATGAGAGACCAGTACGGCATCGGCATGTTTAAGAGGATGGTATCCACTCCGCTTTTTGGCGAAGCCGGAATTATAGACGCCATAGCATCGACAGGTAAGACGGTTACGTTTAAGGATTTATTCACAAACTTCGCTATGGCAAATATTGTAGATGACAGTAGCATCAACCCCGCGTGGGCATATACTTATCCGGATATTCCCAAGCCAACGGGCACAATCATAGGCAATCCGAATTCATCGGCAACAGCAAAGGCAGTTACCCGCCTTGGGGTTGAGTATCTTACATTTAATGCGGGTAATAACCTCAGCATGAAGATTACTTCCTACTCGCCTAACCTTGTTGTCAAGGCATTACTTTCAGGCGCGGGAGGCAGGAAAGTAACAGATGTCCCGCTCAACGTACAGTTTAACGAACCGGGCTTCGGAACCACATACAATACGGTAACCTTCGCGCTGATAGACCCTGTCGATGCTTCCGAAGGTTCAACGGGAGCTACGTATTCATATACATCAGGCGGAACAATACAGGCATTGGAATTAGCATACGATGTTACTGAACCGACCGGATATTATGTCTGGAGCATTAATGATACTGTCGCCGTTCAGTTTGACGCGGTAAAAGACGGAAAGCTTGATTCCATCAGAGTGGCTTTAAGAAGACCAGGCTCAATTAATGGCGGGATTTATGAATACACAGGCGTCTGGCAACCAACGCCTCTCGGCAAAAAACTTCCCTATCCGATTACAGCTTCAATTGCAACTGAAACTCCTGTACCTTATCCGGTACCTTTTAATAACTGGTCCGGGATTGACCTGCGTTCCTATAATATTAATACAGACAATCCTTTTGTCGTAGCTTTTACCATTGGCTCTGATCCAAAAACACCGGGAGTAATGGTAACAAAATACAAAAGCACAGGTGCATATCACAGTTACACATACTTAAATGCCCCTTCAGGCGGCGACCCTGCAAACTGGTATTTTATATCACCGGCAACAGATACAGTCGCACTTTACTGCATCAGAGCTTACATTAGTTTTGGAACAACCGGCGTTGAACAAAAGACAACAGAGCTTACGCCAAAGTCATTTACTTTATCGCAGAATTATCCGAATCCATTTAACCCGGCTACAACCATCAGTTACCAGCTTCCGGAAGCGGGTATGGCAACGTTAAAAATATTTAACATGCTCGGCAACGAAATCTGTACACTTGTAAATGAATTTAAACAGGCGGGTCAGTATAATGTTACATTCGCGGCTCAGGGTCTGCCATCGGGTATTTATGTTTATAAACTTAGTTCAGGCAGGTATTCCGAGACAAGAAAACTGGTACTGATGAAATAGAAGTTATTATATTGATATAAAGCGGCTCGTTGCGGTAATTAAAACCTGCAGTGAGCCGTTTTTTTTGAACTTATCTTTGTAATTGAATAAGCGGGTAAGTTAAAAACTCATATAAGCTGATATATAAGCTGACAGGCTGTTATAGGATGATTCGTTGCGCACGGTTCCGCTGGCGGATATTTTGGCTGAAAGGGAGAAATATCCGGCTGGTTTATAAGTAACTTCGCCTGAAATCTCACGAAGCACAGCATCCACGCGGGGAATATACCCTAACTTTCCGCCTATAAACAGATTAAATTCCTTCCCTTTATTAAGATTCCAGTCGGCATAAATGCTGTGGCTCTCAAAATTCTTTGGCGAATAATAATAAGCATTTGTACTCTGACCAAGTACCTTGGTAAAAGCAAAGTTTATATAGTTATATTCATAACCGGCGTAAAGCTCAGGATAAAAGAGTCTTTGTAGCCTGATGAGAAAATCATTTGATTTATTCCCGTCCGATATAACCATATAGACAAAATGCCCGGCTAATTTGAGTCCGAGAGTACTGATATAATAACCTGTAATCCTGAGGTTATCAACTTTGAATCTGAATAAAGGGATACTATCGCTGCGGTCCAGCAAAGCAACAAGATAAGGCGAATAAAGAATCAGCCCGGCATCGGTATTTTCATAATTGCCGATTAAAGAGAAAACATCTTCTTTTTGGAATCTAAATCCGGCATCCATAATCTGGCGGTTATGCAGTCCCTGATAAGTCAGGTTGCCGAATCCTGTATAGACAGAAAGCTGGTCGGTAAGCCTGATATCCACATGTCCTTTAAATATTGTAAAAGCTTTGAAGATATTTATACTTTCACTATTACCCGTCAGGCTACCTTGTGAGTATGAAGCTCCGAGTGTCAGAAAATTATTAACCCCCAGGTCCAGTCTTCCGGTATAGTTCTTATACTGGAACCCCAGGTTATCCCAGTAATAAGCAAACTGCGGATTAAAGCCGATATAATTAGGAAAAGAAGATAAGAAGCCTAAGTAGTTAGAAACCGGAAGCCAGTTAATTCTCTGATTAATAAGAGCGATATTAGCCGTATCCTGAGTTACTGCAAGCATACTCTCAAGCGAGTCACGGGCTTCACTATACTGATGAACTATTACGCAGGCATCGCTTAGCAGAATCTGATAACCAAAATTATTGGGGACTTCCTTATTAATCTTTCTGATCTCTTCAAGAGCCTGAAGAGAGTCTCCGCCGGCAAGCATTGATTTAGCATGAATAACAGCGACATCCACGTCATACTGTTCTTTAAGCAGATTATCGGTAACCTCAATTGCCTTAGCATAATTTTTCGCACCCAGATTAACATCGGCATATTCCGCCAGAACCAGTCTTGTAGGGCTTGGTGCCTTGGAAAAATACTCCTCATATTTCACAAGTCCGCCTTCATAATCGCCATTAAGCGCAAGTCTTCTTCCATCTTCGAGTATCTGATAAATTCTATTCTCCTCAATAGCGACAAGAGTAAAATCGTAATAAGTCTGGAGGTCTTTAATCTTCTTATGGTTCGGATCAATTGCAACAGCCTTATCGAGATACTCCTTAGCTGTTGTCATATCATGGTTTTTGATATAAATTGATCCAAGTGAAATAATTACATCTATATTGTCCGGCTGTTTTTCTAAAATACCCTTCAGATATTTTTCCGCCATATCCAGGTCCTGCCCGGTCCATACCCCCACATGAGCGCGGAGAAGCTGATACTTCTGATTATCAGGCTCTGCCTTCAGGAGTATATTGAGCTGGTCAATCGACTTTTCGAAGTCCCTGTTCCAGGCTGAAATAAGTGCTAATTTATACCGGACATCCAGCGCTCCATTCTCCGGGGCATTTTGAAGATATTTGCCCAATAAATTGAGAGCACTTTCATAATCGCTCAGGTTGGAATAATAATCCGCCAGTTTCAGAACTGCTTCCTTATCATTGGGGTCTTTTTGCACGAGCGCGGAATACTCTTCAATTTTTTTCTTATTCAGGTTATTTCTGTAGGTTGTAAGGCTGTCAAAAATCTGCTGAAACTTCTCCTCGCCGGTATGTTTCTGCCCCAGTATTTGCAGTTGCTGGTAAGCCTCTTCCACTCTTTCTGCTTTTATTAGTTCATCAACGAGAAGGAATCTCATGTTATCATCCTCCGGGTTAGACTTAAGAACGCGGTAATACTTATCGATAGTATATTCCTGTGGCTTCAGTTCTTTTTTATTGCGCGATGTAGTATCTGTCCATTCGAAGTTATAAGGTCTTCCTTTGGCGTCGTCCAGTCCATCCTGCGCTTCCTTAAAGAATGGTTTGAGCGCAAGAGCATTTTCGAAAGCTGTAATAGCAATTTTGTTCTTGCCGAGCCACAATGTAAAGTACCCGTATCTGCTCCACAAACGCTGGTCCCTGGGGAATCGTTCGGTATAGATTTTTAATATCTTTTCTCCCTTCTGAATATGATTATTATGCGCAAGTATTTCAGAATACCTTATTATCTCATCGGAAGAAGCATCTTCTTTTTTCAGATACTCATCATACCATGTTTCAGCGTCTTCCCATTTCCCAAGATACTTATTACACTTGCCGATTTCGAGATAGTTGACCGCAATGTTTGGATTAACAGCTATTTCTCTCTTATGCCCTTCGATTTTCCTATTGAGCAACGGATACCAAGCATTTATTATACGGTTATAGTTTTTCTGGATTTCAGAATTATTGGGGGCTAATTTCAGAGCACGCCTAAGGTTAATTACTGCATCTTCATACTGGCCGCGCTTTTCGAAACAAAGTCCGATAAGATTATATCCATCAGGAATACGGGGATTTGCCACAATATACTTATTCAGTAAATCAATTGCTTCGCCAAATCTTCCATTCTGAATGTGGGAGAGAGCTTCTCTTTTATACTGGTCTGTACCTGCCTTCTGAGCATAGCCGAACTGTCCAAACACAGTAATCAGGAAGCATAATAATAAGAATGTTTTTTTCATTGAAAAGGATTCTGCCGGTTATATGAATTTATTTGATTACGAGTATTTTTATCCTGCCCGTTAACATAATTCATTAAAGATTCAGCATTTTCTACATTTTCGTCAACTTCAATTGAGAGGACGGAAATATATTGTAAAACCGTCTTTAAGTAATTAGGACCATTGCCTGGAAGATTACTTTGTATTTTGGATATCAGGGCTGACAATGCTTTTTTATCACTTCTGATAAGAAGCACTATAACCTTATTATCAGAAATACAAATCTTATCTTTCTTATCCGAAGCAAGCCTGATTGCATTCTGAAGCTGGTTTACAGTTAAAAGCCCTGCTCTCTCTGCTTCAGTATCAAGCTTAAAACTAACTAAGTTAAATATTTGTCCGGTACTCTTGTATAAGGCTATCTGGTTATTCAGGAGTAAAAGGAAGTCATTATATTCATACAAATTTGAGAATGAGTATGGTTCGGGCGGAGTATCAAGGCTGGACAGCGAAGTATAAAGCGAATCCTTCGCCGGCGGCTTAATCTGATTAACAGGCATAACCTGAGGTATCAGTTGATGAGATGGTTGAAACTGCTGTTTATTAAAAGTACCCTGTGACTCTTCAGGCCGCTCTGTGTTTTCATTATGTAGCCATTCAGCCGGCTTATAATCTGTAACCACACCTTTGTATGGTTCAATCATATAGTTTGAATAAAACTGCCCTTCTGTATGCCCGACATTAGGAGTAATGATCATCTTGCCAAGATTTGATTTGGCATCTGTGATTAAAGCTTTTTTCTGGAGATATATAGTTGCCGTAACAAAGTGCACTATAATGTCAACGATATTTTGAGCTAAAGGAGTGGCCGGTTCTCCGATTATGAAAAGGCTGGTAATATCTTTTTGTTCATTATTTTCAAGAATCTGAAGAAAAGTATCCTTTAATAAATCCATATTGCTAAAGCCGATATACGGAGTTATCTCGTCAAAAATAATTCTGCTCGGTGCAAACTGGTCAACAACAGTTGAAATATCTTTAAGATATTCGACAAGATACTCATCCGGGTTACGCAAGTCATAAAGATCTGTTGGAGGTGAAACCCTGACGACAAGAATTAAATTCTGGTCCATATAAGTCTGAAGATCAAAATTAATAGATGAGGCATGAATCATCAGGTCCTTGGGTCTCATATTTGTAAAGTAAAGACATACTTCCTTCTGCTTTGTCGCCTCCATAGCATACTGGAGTCCAAGTAAAGTTCTTCCTGATTTTCTGGGACCAATAAGAAGGTACGTACCTCCCTTATAAAACCCTCCCCAGGCCTGATCCACTAATGATATTCCTGACTGCAACAATTGTATATTCCCTTTCATACTGTTACCTAAACTACCTTCCTTTCTAAATTCAAGAATCATACCTTATATATTTCCTCAAGAAACTATCATAATCATATTTAATAATTATAAAATTTGTCTCAAAATAAGATTTCTCAGGAGAAATGTTCTATAATAATACAAACCTGTTTGTTAATTTTAAAAATATTTTTTACGTAAACTGTAAAACCCGCTGACTATAGTAAACAAATGTAAAATAATACAAATTCGCCAATGCTACAATAAATGAAACTGTAAAATATACTAGTTCCTGTCAGAGAAGTAACCCATTACAAAGACAGCTGTAGCATTGGCAGAAATGGTCGGTTCATTTGTAATAAAATCATTTCGGTCATCCTGATAAACAGCCTTTTCTGTCTGGAACTGCATAAACCTGTCTGTCCCCTCAGTCTTTATTTTATAACTCTCTAATTTTTTACGGCTGACCGGACCCGCCGCCACAGCTCCCGGCAAATATCCCCCGTTGAAATAAGCAAGCTGTGAATGAAAATTACGGGAGAATACTGTGCCTATATTATAGATAAAACTTACTCCCCACTGATTTTTCCCTAAGACATAATCCCGCTGAAAAACCGCGAGAGAATCAAATAAAGGATCGCCGGTAAGTTTTTTATAAAGGATTGCCTGCAGACTCGCGCCAAGCAATGCGTTTGTCAGTCCCCAGCTATCTTCAGCCACTTCGCCAAAGATTAGTTTATTTTTACTTTTGTTAAAGACTTTGAGATTTTCATAGATATAATTTTGGAAACGCGGCTCAACTTTAGCAAGACGGTAATGTACGTAACTGTTAATATCCCCCCAGCTCCACCAAAAGTCTGATTTTGCCTTGTCGGCGAGTTCAATTGCATCAGAAAGATATTCTTTCTGATTTGTAACATTATAAAGCTCAATCGCGCCTAGTGCAAGTTTTCCAAAATATCTCGAATCCTGATACATACCGCTCTGACTCTTATCAATATCGGGAACATTATTTCTGACAGCATAGAACGACTTCGCCCTCGACAGACATTTATTAGCAAAATCATTATAATGAAGTTTTTCTTTCCATATTTTGCCTGCCAGCGCCAGCGTGGCTGAATAAATACCGATTATATTCTTCCCCATACCTGAATAAGCCGGTCTGTCAGATGAAAGCTTATCTAATTCCGGCTTGCGCCAGCCCTGATTATGGTCCCGCATATCCTGTACCTGCGTAACAAGCTTATTATTCGCGTAGTTTAATCTTATTAGCCAGTCCAGACCGGTCTTGGCTTCTTCAAGAATATCCGGGGTACCATTATTATCATTATCATAGCCAAACTTAACCGGGTCAAAGTCGTAAGCAAAGAGCATGGTATAGGTTGCATAGACGGCGGTATTCAGGAATTTAATATAATCTCCCGCGTCATGCCAGCCACCTGTTAAATCCGTAGGACCGGCTTCGAATTTCCCATCCGCGGTAATGCCTGTAGCATCATTGGGATGACAAACCGGATGCAGCAACGGGTTCGTATATCCGCATCGCTGAACCTTAAAGAACAACATGAGCGAATCAACTACCCTGTTATAAATATTAGTACCAATAAGAAAGCTTAAGGACTTACTGCCCTCAACTTCGAGATAATACCTGCCCCCATTTTTCAGCTCAGAAAAATCAATCCGGTAATTATATTTAAAGTTAGTTTCGGCTTTCAGGCTTCCATTTATCTGCCCGGAAAAAACCTGCATGTTGTCTTTCGTTTCAAACACATGATACTTCTTCCCTGTAAGTTTCTGACCAGACATAATAACCGCAGTTTTCAGGTCGCCAGGAAGAAATCCTACCTGATTTAATCTGATATATACCTGTTGCGCTTGTAAAAGCTGCATTGAAGATACTATCAATAGTAATATCAGTTGTGGAATGTATTTTTTATTTTGTCTCATCTTCTTTTAGTTTTCAAATGGAGGAATGCGGCTCTCCGCTTTGAGTTTTTAACCTTCAGATTTTAGAATCCTGCATTATTTATTGTACAATATACGTTTATTCGCGCTTAATAAAACCGTTTATTGCCTGTTAATTTCAATAAAATCATTCGGCTGGAGGATTATAATAAACAAATTCTATTCAAAAAGTCTGTTCACATTCAGTACATCTACTTTTTCCGGTTCAATATTTAGCGGATAGTTCTCAATATGCCTGTCCTCATTATAAATTTGAACATCCTTTAAAGATGCATACCTGATGGGAGACGGCTCATCAGCAATCAGTCTTTGCCTAAGCTCCCTGGCACCCTGTGTTACCATCACAACTTTCATATTCTTAAACTGCAGATGCCTCTTAACGGCATTATTGACCTCTTTGAGTGTAAGTTTATCAAGAATATTCCTAAAAATCTCAAGATGACTCCCCTTTATACTATAAAACTGGTCGTCAATCGCGTAGCCAAGTCGCGTTTCTGTATCCTGAGCAAAATGGAGTATATATTTTTTCAAAAACTGCCGTGCAAGTTCAAAATTTTCTTCCGTCAAACCGTTTGCCGCCAGCTTCTCCAATTCAAGCACTACAGTTCTTAAAACAAAATGAGCCGCATCATTGGGAACAGGGCGTACCCATACTTCAAAATTTTGATAAGTACGCGCTATGTTAACAGGCGGTAACTGCCTCTGCTCCCCTTCCGGGAAATACTCGATATAACTATAAGCCCCATAGCTGAGTCCGCGGGATTCCCTGATTATCTGATAAAGATGCGATGCAGAATTACGGTGCTCCCCAAAATATGAATTAGCCACGGCAAGCGCATACCATTCCCGCGAACCGCGCAAAAGATTTATCGGATATCCCAAAGAGATTGCAGTTACATCGGTCTCTTTCTCAATCAATTTTATATTTAAACCATTAAACAAATTTGGGCGTATATCGTAAGGATAAAACGGTCTGCCTTCGGGTAATGCATTAAGATCTGCTATAAGCTGAGGCAATAATTCCTTAGGATAGCCTCCGCCAAGTCCGATAACATAATTACTGCTGTTAAAATAACGGGTATAAAAGGCGACAACATCTTCAACTGTGATACTTTTTACTGAAGAAATCGAACCTTCAGTAATATGACCGTAGGATGTTCCTTCAAAAATATAATTTTGCAAAGCCGCCTTGCACAGTTGCTCGTCATTCGCATACTTTAGAGTTGTGTTAAGATAATTAAGCATCTCTTCCTTTATTCTGTTCAGGTCGGACACGAGGAAAGCCGGACGAATCAATCCCTCAATGAACAGAGGGTAATAATAATTCAGGTTATCATAATGCACGCGCCCTGAATAAACAGTCATTTCAGCGGATGTTACTGCCTGACAGCCTGTAGCAAGCGGAAAAAGTCTTTCTAAAATCTGCTCATAGCTATTATAAACAGAAGCTCCCCGCGATAGAAGCTGCGCAGTAATGTATGCCAGCCCCTCTTTTCCCTGAGGATCATTCTGCGAACCCGCCCTGAACCATATTTTTAGTGAAATCGTCTGGTCTTCGGGTACCGGTAGTAATACGGGATTATTTTTTTCTTTCTTTATTATCATTTACTAAAATAACTGTTTCACTCACTCATCTTGCGAAAAAATGTCTAAATTATAATGCGTATGATCTTTGGATTTATATGATTCTTATATTACGAAATAAATAACTGATTATAATTAAAAGAAGGCTCTAATGTCTTGAACTCTAAATCATAGTCAGTCATTTAATCAGATAAATTATAACTCAGATGTTTCATCCCAAAAAGAACTTTAGCGGACTTAAAACAAACCATTTTATCCCGACAGAACTGCTTTGAAATATTCAGATATTACTTTTATTGGTATAGATATAGCGTTTGTTCCTATAGATATTGCTTTTATACCTATAAATGTTACTTTCGCACCTACAAATATAACTTTTGTACCTATAAAAGTTATATTTGTAGGTATAAAAGTGAAATAAATTCTGGCAAAAAGTCTAAAAACACATTAAAAACGAAAGAAATGACATTCCCGCATACCTAAACAGCCTAATCTTGGAATTCCAGCCCGTACGGTCAGCCATTCCTCAAAAAGCACGGGTTAAAACTTACCGCCAGCGCCATCTATATCTTCTCATTTAAGTAAACGATATTTCTCTTTTCAGGTGCGAAGTAATAATTTGCCGCCTCCATTATATCCTGCGGAGTAATATCCTGAAGTTTACAGTACAATTCATCGATAACTTCGATGCCGCCTGTCAGCGCAATGAATTGAGCAAGAAAAGACGCTACATTTTCAGCCGTATTCATGTTCATCAGAAACGTATATCTTTCCCTGCGTTTCAGATTTTCAAGCCTTGCGTTATCAACCAGGCAGTTTTGGTAATATGCGATTATCGCAAAAATCTCATTACGGACATAATTCATCAGAAACGGGTTATTGACCATTGAGTTTATATAAAAAAGCTTCGGGTCGCGGCTGAATCCGAAATCGGCTCTCAGAAGCTGAACTTTCTGTTCCCGCAGAATGAGTTTCTTATATATTTCACTCGTTGAACCAAAGGCTAGTTCGGCAAGCAGAACCGAGGCTGTCATATTTTTATTGTTTATGTTAAAGGCATCGCTTTTGTAGCCAAGCAGTAAGAGTGGCATTGTCTTGCCATGATAGATTATTTCGGCTTCACGCCCGGTAAGCTGCTCCGGCTCAGGGTTTATTACTGGCGGAACATGACCGGTACGCCAGTCCGAATAGTATTTCATTACATAATTAATTGCCTCCTGAGGCTGAAAATCGCCACAGATAACAATGACTGAGTTTTCAGGTCTGTAATGTTTTTCAAAAAAATGAAGGCTGAATTCATAGAGATTCGGCATTTCCCGGATATCTTCTTCGAATCCGATTGTTGTATGCTTGTATGGATGTTCGTCAAAAGCCAATTTATGGAGTTTCTCGAAAGCCAGCGACCAGGGATTGGAACGCCCCTGAAGATACTCGCCCAAAATAGCTCCCGCTTCGGTCTGAAATTCCTGCAGATTGTATTTAAGGTTTTGAAAACGGTCGCTTTCGAGTTCTATCACCTTTTCAAGGTCTTCGCCTGCAAAACTAAGATGAAAAACTGTAAGATCATCGGATGTATAGGCATTGGCATTAGCGCCAATTGAGGTAATAATCTTGTCATAGAGCGCCGAAGAGTATTTTTCTGTGCCACGAAACATTATATGCTCGAAAAAATGGGCAAATCCTGACTTACCTGGCTCCCATTCATCGCGACTGCCTGTACGGACAACAGTGTAGTAGGAAACAAGTCCTTGATTTTTCATTGGGACAAGAATAACCTTCAGCCCATTGGCAAGGTTATGAGTCGAATAATTAAAGGGAAATATTTTGCTCGTATGATACATAACTTTTTAATCTTAATCATTATCATAATCGAACATGGTTAAGAAAATTACTTTCTTCCTAAGTTTTTAGACAGAAAAACATTATATTTTAGTAACACCAATGCCGGATTTATCCGATGTTGCAGAGTGTGGAGTTAGCAGTTGCTGTAAAAATATGTCTTAATTCAGGCGTAAAAAAAAGGATAATTTCATTTTTCATTTTTCCCGCCCACTCAAAACTGAAAATAAATAAAGGGCTGAATCTCAGCAGACCTGATTTGAATTACAATCCAGATAACTAAAGCAAGCAATACAGCCTTGCCAATCAGTGGCGTCTTTGTCAGATACTCTTCAAATTTTAACCCGACTGACTTAGGCAGGAAGTGAAGAATGAAACCAACAGCTAACAGAAAGCTGACAAGCGGATAGCCCGGAACAAACTGCATAATAACAGGCGCATGGAAAAAGTTGACTATCTGATTTATTACTTCCATCGCGTTTGCAAAGGAACTCGCGCGGAAGAATATCCACGCGAACGCCACCAGGTTAAATGTTATAAACGTCTGGAAATACTTTAATGCCTTTGAGTTCTTTAAGCCGAGCTTTCCATAAATATTATTTTTCGGTTTCTTTGTAAATAATGATACAGCCATAAACATTCCATGCAGCGCTCCCCAAAGTAAGAACAGCCAGCTTGCTCCATGCCATAATCCGCACAATACAAATGTAATAAATAAAGCAAGCGCATTGCCAAAGATGCTGAGATTTCTGAACTTCATCTGAAGAGGCTTAAAGACATAATCCAGCAGCCATGAAGAAAGCGATATATGCCAGCGTCTCCAAAACTCCGCTACGCTTGAAGCCTGATAGGGCGAATCAAAGTTATCCATCAGCTTAAAGCCCAGAAGCAGCGCAATGCCTGTTGCCATATCGGAGTAGCCGGAGAAATCGCAGTAAATCTGTAAGGAATAACCATAAACACCAAGCAGATTTTCGATGCCCGTAAATCTTGTGGGCATATCAAATATTCTATCGACAAAGTTGGTACTGATGTAATCCGCGATTATCGCCTTCTTAAACAATCCTGAAATAATCAGCAGTATGCCTTTAGCTATATAATTATCGCTGATAAACAGTTCTTCCTTAAGTTGCGGAAGAAATCCTGATGCCCTGTCAATTGGTCCTGCAAGAATATTCGGGAAGAAGGAAATGTATAGAAGGAAGTTCATAAAATTATTTTCAGGCTCAATCCTTTCGAGGTAAATATCGAGAATATAGCTTAAGGCTTTAAATGTATAGAATGAAATCCCGACAGGCAGGAATATATCAAGTGCGTTCAACTGCGAAAGCTTTACATCATTTACTATCTGTATAAAGAAATTCGTGTACTTAAAATAAACCAGTACTCCGATATTAAAGAATATAGCGACGTAAAGAACCAGTTTCTTTTTTAAGAGTCCGTCAAACCTGAAAAAATATTTCCCTGCGAAGTAATTGACAATAGCGCTTCCTATAAGCAGTACGCAGTAAAATCCCGATGCCTTGTAATAAAAGAAGAGAGAAAAGCCAGTCAGCAGATATATTCTCGCAATTTTATTTTTTGAAATCAGCAGATAAACCGCCAGCAATACAAAAAATAAAAAGAGAAATAAACTGGAATTAAATAGAAGCGGGTCTGTCGGGTCAAACCTGAACAAATCCACGAATTTACTTACATCTATATTTGAAAACATCTTTTATCAGAGTTTAATATTTCCGAAACAGCAAAGCAACAGCCTGCCTTTTTAATTTGATAATTTTAGATCTACCAGATTCTGAAGGTCTCCGATATTCTTTAACTTCATAACTTCAACGCCTTTGAACCGCACATTAAATTCCTTTTCGATAGCAAGTATTACGTTGATATGACTTAATGAATCCCAGCCCGGCACCTGGTCGGCCGTTGACTCAGGCTGAATATCGAAGTTGTCTATTTCGAGTGTTTCTAAAATTGTTTTCTTTAATCTTTCTGATATCATATTAACTCCATATATTTTCTGTTTCGCCTGAAATAATTCTTTCTTTATTTGCCTTCCGGCTCGGCTTACCGGCAGAACTCTTTATTAACCAGCGCGCCGGAGCCAGATAAACTTTTCTTATGCTCACATCTATCTGCATGGCGGCTTTAATGATTTCCATTTTAAGAGTTTTTAATTCCCGTTCAACTGAAACAGCAGTTTCAGCTATTATACTTACCTGCTCGCTTCCAAGTGACATATCTTCTTCGCCAAAAGCAACAACTCTTCCCGGAATTATGCCCGGCACCTGAGCTACAACATCCTCGATATCCTCCGGATAAAGATTATTTCCGGCAACAATAATTATATCCTTCTTCCTGCCAATTACATAAAGATTACCTTCATAGAGAAAACCATAATCTCCGCTAAAATACCAGCCTGACTTTAAGACTTCGGCTGTTTTTTCAGGATAATTGCGATAACCATCGAACATTGAAACAGAGCGGATTACAATTTCACCTACATTCCCTTCATCAAGCTCAAAACCAAAATCATTAAAAATACGCACCTGGCAACCATCAATCGGCGCACCCGATGATACATAAGTTTTTGAGGCAGAATCATTATCGCTAATTTCAATTCTTCCCTTGGAAAATTCAAGCCGGTTTATTGAGAGATTAACAACAGGACTGCCCGGCTTGGACTGTGATACTGCGTATGTAGTTTCCGCCATTGCATAACATGTAGAAAGAGCTTCTCTCTTAATTCCGTAAGAGGAAAATCTTGAATAAAATCTGTCGTGGCTTTCGCTTCTTACCGGCTCGCTGCAATTAATAATTAGTCTTAATGAATCAAGCGAAACATCTTCAAGTTCATCTTCATGAATTTTATCCGCAAGCACATTATAGGCAAAATTAGGCAGCCATGTTAATGTTCCCTTCTCCTTTGAAACAGCATCAAGCAGAATCGCCGGAGCCATTACCCATTCGAACGGGTCAATCTGAAGTGTTGTAATTCCGCTTGCAAGCGGAAGATGAAAGGCAGCAATTAATCCCATATCATGATATAACGGCAACCAGCTGATAATTTTATCATCCGGCTTCAGTTCAATTGCTTTAGAATAATTCTCAATATGTTCAAGCACAGCTTTATGTGATAACAGCACAGGCTTCTGAAGCCCCGTTGTTCCCGATGAATGCTGGAGCAATGCGGCATCGTTTGAACTAAGCTCCGCCTGTATTTCTGAAATCTTTTCCTTAATATTTTCAATCGGCTTCGGACTATTCAGCCACTCATGCGGATAATGCACAGCTTTAATTGTACTATTGTGGGAATGAATCAGAGGACTGATAAGCGGATCAATTTCGCGTTCTGTTAATATATAATCAAGCCCGGAACGCTGGGACATACCTTCAATACCCTGCCTGAATTTATCCGGATGCAGTCTTGAATTAGGATAAGCAAGTATAGCCGGAATTGCACCGATTGATTCAACCGCCATATAAATCGGATATAAATAATAGTTGTGGCGTATAATAATAGCACAGACTTCATCCTTTTTTATTCCCGCATCGAGAAGAAATGAAGCAAAATGCTCCGCCTGTTCAATTATTGATTTAAAAGTCCAGCGACCTGGCTCTTCACCGGTTATCCAGTGAATTACCGCATCCTTTTCGGGAGTATTTATGGCATGACTGTTCCATTTCTGCCATAATGTTACACAATTTTCATTTGTATTCATCTTATGTATGACTGCCTGAAGTAAGTGTTATTTATTTTCAAATCTAAGTAACTATTCAGCTTTTATATCGCTAAAAAGCTCGACTGGTTTAACTGCAAATGTACCAACTTTTGCTTTCTCCGGTACAAAGGAGAGAAGTATTAGGATTACAATTGTAATCAGAACAATTAGCAACGGCTCTGCTTTTTTATTTTTTTCTTCCATTTTGACCAAATCGCTTTATTTATTTAAAGTCCGTATTTCTTAATTGATTTATCCAAAAGCAGACGCCATTTACTGTAAGCTTCGCCGTTTAAATGCAGACCGTCATAAGTAAGATAATTTTTCAGAAATTTATTAAATGAAAGTTCCGCATTTAAATCTATAAATTCAATCTTGTTCTCTATGGCATATTTTTTAAGCATATCATTTAGCTTTTCGACCTCCTGATTTTTCTCTAAAGCATACGGATATTTATTTGAGACATAAAGCGTTGACTGAATAACCGGAATAATTTTATTTAACTTAAGACCTTCGATTACCTTCTTGTAATTCTTATATATTTCATCTAACGGAATAATGCCGGAGTAAATATCATTAATGCCCCCCATGACATAACAGAGTCTGGGATGCAGCTTATAAATATAATTCATTCGCTGAAGATATCCGCTAAGATTATCGCTCGGAATACCGCGCTCCACGATATCGTGCCTGTTAAGCAGTTCAGCCCAGTTGACACCATGAGTAATAGAATTTCCCAGCATAACTATCTCAACATCGGTAGTCCTGTAAATATCATACATCCCTGTCAGTATCTTATAATTTAGATTTGACTTGTAAAGTGTATCCTCAGAAGCAAGCGCCAGATTTAGATTAGTTGCATTGATTGACATTGCAGTAAAAAGAATAATACAAAGCGAGAATATTTTAATTTTCATTAGATAAATTTTCTATTTTTGATGCTTTATATTACAAAGAACCGCGTTAATAATCAAAGTAAATGTTAAATTTTTCCAAATAGCATTATATGAAACTATTAACCATTCTTTCATTTTCACTAAATGTCTGAATGAATACAGAACAAGTTACTTTTTGAGTTAAATTTCGTTTTTTAGAATCCACAACGCCTCGCTTAAAATGAGAACCAGCTATAACGAAAAAACTTAGGAATATATTTCTTTACGTTAATTAGTAAAAACAAAGAAGCCGCTTCTTTATGAAAAAGAGAGCGGCTTAGTAATTTATAGTATCAGAAAATATTAGCCAAAGAAAGTTGCGGCAACCTGAAGAAGTTCAGGGTTAACAGTCTTTAGTTCGCCGGTTGCATCTTCAAGCGGAACAGCGACAATCTCAGTTCCTTTAAGAGAAGCCATCTTACCAAAATCTTTCTTTTCAATAAGTTCAGCGGCAAAGATACCGAAACGGGTACCAAGTACACGGTCGAAAGCTGTTGGTGAACCGCCTCTCTGTATATGCCCTAAAATAGTAGCCCTGGTTTCAAAACCTGTACGCTTTTCTATTTCGCCTGCTACAAGGTTGCCTATTCCGCCAAGTCTTACATGACCAAATGAATCAAGTTCCTTATCCTGAAGAACCATTCCGTCTTTTGCCTGATCGGCTTCATCCCACTTAGCACCTTCGGCAACAACAACGATTGAGAATGATTTGCCTCTGTCATGTCTTTTTCTTAAGACATTGCAGACTTCTTCCATTTTAAAAGGCTGTTCAGGAATTAAAATAACATCAGCACCGCCAGCCATGCCGGAATGAAGAGCAATCCAGCCTGCGTGGCGGCCCATAACTTCACAAACCAGAACGCGGTTGTGTGACTCTGCCGTTGTATGTAATCTGTCGATAGCTTCCATTGCGATATTAACCGCTGTATCAAAACCAAATGTATAATCTGTCGCGCTTAAATCATTATCAATCGTCTTTGGAACACCAACAACATTAACACCAGCCTTATATAATTTAGTCGCAACACCGAGTGTGTCCTCGCCTCCAATAGCAATTAGTGCATCAATACCGCTCTCTTTCAGATTATTAATTACAGTAGCTTCGCCATCAGGTACTTTATAAACATTAGTACGTGATGATTTTAAGATTGTACCGCCTCTGTTCAGGATACCTGAAACTGCATCGATATCAAGCAGAATATACTTATTCTCCAATAAACCTTTCCAGCCTTCAGTAAACCCGACAACCGTATGACCATTCTGAATCGCTTTCCTTACAACAGCGCGGATTACCGGATTTAATCCAGGACAATCTCCACCGCCGGTTAATACACCAATTTTCATTTTAATTCTCCTATTTATATATATTTTATTTTAAAAAGCCTGTCTGATTATCAGTTCATTTTAATATGAAAAAAGAATCAGAGAATTCTCAGTTTAGCAAATTTAACAAGAAGCTGCTTGGTTCCAAATTCATCAAAATGAACAGTTACACGTTTCATATCACCATGTCCATTAATTAACTGTACTTTGCCAACACCAAAGGTTTCATGCTGAACCTTGCTTCCGAGTCGCAGATTTTTATGTTCCTGGTTAAAGTCATCGAAGCTTTCCTGATAGAAGTCTTCCTCATAATAATCTTTTTTTGTCCGCCTGTTGCCAGTCTTGCGGTTTGAAGAGCCGTTAAGCTCGGAGTATGTCGCAGGATCAAGTTCATCGATAAAACGCGATTTACTTTGATAAGCCACTTCGCCAAAGCGATACCGCGAACGGGCGTATGTAAGGAAAACCTTCTTTTGTGCTCTTGTAAGAGCAACATAGAAAAGCCTTCTTTCTTCTTCAATCTTCGCATCAGAATTAAATTTTTGAGCCAGCGGGAATATATCTTCTTCGAGTCCTGAAATAAATACACATGGAAATTCGAGACCCTTTGAGCTATGGATTGTCATAAGAGTAATAGAATTATTCTCATCATCCATCTGGTCAACACCAGCTATAAGCGAAACCTCGGCAAGATAAGATTCAATCGTAGAGTTCGGAACTATTTTCGCAAAATAATGAACTGAATTTAGCAATTCCTGAATATTGTCATAACGCGCAATCGATTCCTGAGTATTCTCTTCCTTATAAATTCTCATAATACCAAGCTCATCAATAAGAGCTGAGAGCAATTCTCCGATTGAAAGCTGGCTTTTGAGACCGATATACTTATCGAGTAATATCTTAAAAGCCTTTACATTCTTCTGAATACGTTCTTTCACCTCGATTACTTCAAAAATTCTGCCCATTGTATCAAAAAGAGTTAAGTTAAGCTTGCGGGCAAAAGCAATCATGCGCGTAATTGAAGTATTGCCTATACCTCTATGCGGAAAGTTCATTATTCTAAGTAAACTTTCCTCATCATTCTGGTTAGAAAGAACCCTGAGATAAGCGATAACATCCTTAACTTCCTTTCGTTTGTAAAATTCAAGACCGCCTACAATTTTGTATGGTATTCTTTCGCGTCTGAGGGCTTCTTCCAGTGTGCGCGATTGTGAATTAATCCTGTATAGTATTGCAATATCTTTGTAGAAAAGTTTCTTTACAACAATTTGCTCTTTAATAAGTTTAGTAATCTGAAAAGCTTCATCCTTTTCATCCGAACAGCGCGCAAGCGTAATGGATTCACCTTCGCCGTTTTCTGTCCAGAGTTTTTTAACAAGCTGTTCCTTGTTATTCTTAATAATTGAATCAGCAGCGGCAAGAATAGTCTTAGTTGAGCGGTAATTCTGCTCAAGTCTGAAAACCTGAGCATTTGTAAAATCCTTTTCAAATTCGAGCATGTTACGAAGATCAGCACCTCTCCAGCCATAAATACTCTGAGCATCATCGCCAACAACACAAATATTTTGTTTTGTACTGACTAATAGTTTTAGAAGTTCGTACTGAGCTTTATTAGTATCCTGATATTCATCAACTAAAATGTAACTAAACTTCTTTTTATATTTCTGAAGCGTCTTTTCCTTATCTAAAAATAATTCAATTGGTTTTAAGAGCAGATCATCAAAATCCATTGAATTATTTTCAAGGAGGCGTTTATTATATTCAACGTAAACCTCTGCTGCTTTCCTCTCCATAAAATCAGATGCAATATTATTGTGATACTCGGCGGGATAGATCATCTGATTTTTCAGAAAACTTATTTTATGATGGATTGAGTTTGCAGTAATAGATTCAAGATTTATGTTAAATTCAGCAATAATAGAATTAACCAAAGCTACTGAATCCTCAGCATCATAGATAGAAAAATTACTTCCATAACCAATCTTATCAGCTTCAATGCGGAGAATCTTGGCAAAAATAGAATGGAATGTACCCATCCAGATATAATCAGCACCTGAGCCAATTAAATCTTTTACCCTCTGCTTCATCTCATTTGCCGCCTTATTTGTAAAAGTAAGGGATAATATAGAGGAAGGGTCGTAGCCATTTTCAATTAAATGCGCAATTTTTACAGTAAGCACTCGCGTTTTACCTGAACCGGCTCCGGCAACAATTAACTGCGGACCTTCAAGGAATTCAACTGCCTGCTTCTGTTTGAAATTTAAGCTTTTAAGTAATGTCATAGAGAGTATTATTATTTTCAGTACGCAAATATAACATAATTCGGCTCTAAATTCAAAAAATACTCACTTTACGCATAAATGACGGGAAAATTACAACTCTGTTGATAAGTTTTATAGAAGATTAATTAAAGAGAAAAACAGATAGAAATTAATAAAATGCGGAGGTCATCTTAATCAGCACTCCGCATTTTAATATTTTCATGTTCCAAGAGATTTCATAGCCGAGTCAATTTTTTCATCCAGATTATGATTTGTTTTCTTTATATCAGAAATTTTAATCGTTTTTTCTTCAATCCATACCTGAACCTTTTTACTATATTCAGGTGTCTGGGAATTCACAATATCTTCTTCCAGTTTTGTTATCTGTGCCTCAAGACTGCTGATTATTCCTTCATTCTTAATTTTCAGTTCGTTCCATCTTGAAAGATTACTTTGTATTTTATTAACCCAGTCCAGATGGCGCTTTTTATTTTCTTCATTAATCTGTTTAATTCTTTTAATCGCCTTATCAAAGGACTCATTCAGTATTAACTTTAACTCTTCTCTGTATGTTTTACCAAGCTTATAAATATCCTGATTACTCTGCAACACTTTTAACGCATTTAACGCTTTGTGAGGATTAGAACTCTCGGCTTGTTTTAATATTTCAAGAGCTGTACTTTTTAATTCAAGGAAACTGCTCTCATCAAATAAAGATTTCTTCTCACGGTATTCATCATTAATTTTACGCCAAAGCTTCCAGCAATAATCTTTATCTGACCGCAGCATACAGTCATTATTCCCGTCTGCAGGGTCTTTTACAGACAGACCATCTATCATCAATGTCGAGACGGACTTAATCATATCAATAATTTTATTAAGATTATTTTTAATTGTATTAAGTTCTCCGGCATCTTTAATCTCTATAAGATTATTATGAAGGTTTTGAATAACAGTTTCTATTTCAGTACGTTTTTGAGTTGATTCACTTCTTCTTTTTTCCCAGTAAAGCTGTCCATATTGTTTCGACTGATATCTTAATTCTTCAAATTCCTGCCATAATCTGTCCCTGTCTTCAGGAAGTATTGGTCTTAAAATTTTGAACATATTTACAACAAAATGAGCATGTTCCCAAAAATCATTGGAATTTCTTTTCGAAATATCATTCCAGTAATTTTCTTTTAGCTTAGCTATTTCCGCTTCTATATTCGCGGCATTTACTTCCGCCTGATTGTAAGTTGGTTTTTCTTTAGTTTCCATTGGCTATAAATATAATTAATTGTTCAATTTATGATTATCTAAAATAATAATAATTCTGTAATATTTCCCATTTATCATTATTTATCAGCGTCATTTCACAAATTTATAATAATAGTTACTTTTAAAACAAAAGAGTCCCGATAAATCGGGACTCTTTCATGAATCAGGGAAACAAATTACTTAAGTAATGTCATTTTCTTTACTGATACGTAGTTACCAGCTTCAATCCTATAGATATATAATCCTGAAGTAAGATTAGAAGCTTTGAAATCAACAGAATATGATCCGGAAGCCTTAGTTTCATTGACTAATACAGCTACTTCAGAACCTAAAAGGTTATATACTTTCAATACAACTTTTGATTCCTGAGGAACAGAGTAATTAATCTTTGTTGTCGGGTTGAATGGATTTGGATAATTCTGTTCAAGCTTATAAACAGTTGGTAATTTATTACTCTTTTCAACAGCAGTAATTATTTTTACAACTAATACTTTTTTGCTTGTAACAATCGGCTTAGCTATTATACCATCTGTAACTGTAGCTTCGATTACATAGCTGTCTGTTTGTTGAGTCTGTGGAATCCATGTAAATGCACCTGTTACTGAATCAATTGAAGCACCAAGCGGAGCATTCAATAAACCATACTTTAAAGAATCACCGTTAACATCTGTAGCAACATACCTGAATTTCAATGTATCACCAACTACAACTGTATCAGCTGTTAATGTAGCTGTCCATACCGGAGCTACATTTAAATAAGTTACCGTAATCTTAAGATTTTCAGTAGCTGATTTAGCAGGAACACCATTATCAGTAACTTTTACAGCAAAGTTATAATCCGCACCAGCTTTTTTATAAGCAGGAGTCCAGGTGAATACACCTGTAGCCGGATTAATTTTAGCCGTAGTATCATCACCGGTAACGCTAAACGTTAAAGCATTAGAATCAGGGTCTGTTGCTGTAAACGCAAATGTATAAGGCGAACCCATTACAACTGTATCAGCATTGACTTTATTTATGAATACCGGAGATCTGTTAACATAAGTTACTGTAATATTAACTACCGTACTGTCCAAAGAGCCAAGAGAATCTGAAACAAAAAACTTTATTGCATATTTACCTGAATCACCGGATGCCGTAGCCCAGTCAAATACCCTGGTTGCAGCATTAAATGCTGCATTCTTAGGTAAATTAGAAGCTGTAAAAGTTAAAGGATCGTTCTCAGCATCCTTAGCGGAAATTACGAAAGAGACTTTTTCGTTTTCTTTTACAGTAATATCGCTTACTTTATCAAGCACAGGTTTCTGATTTGCAGTAATAGTGCCTTTTGTAAAATTAATTTTTAAAGGAACAGCTTTACCATTTGTAACTTCAGATGTATTATCAAAAGTTATATCAGAAGAGTCTCCTTTATAAGTAAAAACAAAATCTAAAAGCTTTCCGTTCTTTATTAATATAGGAGCAGTTGAAGAATAACCAACGGTTAAAACACCATTCTTCTCCCCTGCCAGCAATGAAGCAGCATCACCAACGAAATTCTTTATCTCTTTAAAACTTAATACATTTGCATCGTAGTTTAATTTCAAAGACATAGAACCAATACTATCAATGCCTGCGACATTTAAAGAAGCATTAACAGTACCGTTAACATTTCCTCTTGCGCTGATAACTGATAGTCCGACAATCACAGGCTCAACAACAGATTCACTAATGCTCCCGTCTTTAAATGTGGGAATAACATTAGCAAAAGGAATTGCAGTTATTTCACATGCCGGTTTGTCAAAACTAACCACACCTGAACCTGATTTTAGTGTGAAAGTTAAATAACCAATTACTCCATTAGAAATAGTAACCGGCGTAGTGTTGTACCACGCAAGGTTAATAACTCCTGCCGAAGCTTCGCTTACTAAATTAGGGTCAACATTTACATCAGCTTTAACAAATCCCTTATAAGTAAGGGCTGTTGTATTATAATTAAACTTTAGAGTTAAAGCTCCGATACTTGTCAGAGCAGAAGCCTTAACAGGAAGATTAATTGTTGTACCGGCTGCAACGACAGTATCAGGGATACTAATCGTTTGTCCATAATTTACAGTAGCATAAGATAAAAGAATAATGCTCAAAAGCATTATCATTTTTTTCATTATTATCTTTTTCATTATCATAGAATTATTCCTTTTCTTTAAATAAGATTATTTTATTAGGAAACAAATCATCAGACTTGCGCCTTTGGGCGCAAGTCTGAAAGAAATGAATTACTTCATCAGGATCATCTTATGTGTTACAGAAAATGATTTCTGTCCTTCTACTGTAATTCTATAGAAATAAACACCGCTTGTCATGTTAGAAGCATTCCAGTTAGTTTTATAAGAACCAGCTGTCTGAACGCCATTAACTAATGTCGCAACCTGTTCGCCTATTGAATTATATACAGCCAGAGTAACTTTTCCATCTGCTGGTAAATCATAAGAAATTGTAGTAGTCGGATTGAATGGATTTGGATAGTTCTGATTAACTGCAAATACTGCAGGAACGCTAACTTCTACGTTAGATACCTGAATACCAACCTTCAGAGCATTTCCATTTACATCTGCAAATTCGCTTGTGTTAGATACTTCAACTGTGAAGTTCTGACCCGTAGCAAATTTTTCATTAGCCACAAATTTCAAGCTGACAATAGCATCACCAGCTTTTAAGTTCATTGCTTTTGAAGCGTTGAACCATGCAATTGTAACTGTGCCATTAACATCTTTTGCAACCAGTCCGTCAACGCCACTTACTCCTTCAAATTTTACTAAATCTGATGGATAAGAGAACTGTAATGATACCGCACCTAATTTAACATCTTCAGCAGCTGTTACAGGAACTGTGAAAGCTGACTTAGGAGCTACTTTAAGAGCCTGACCGTTACTTACTGAGAATGATTCTTTTGCAATTGTTCCGTTAGCTAACGAACGGTTAACATCACCTGCCGCTATAGCTGAGAAGTTATTTACAATAGCTTGTGAACCAACTGTTAATGTTGCATTGTCTGAAACAAATAACCAGTCTGTGGCAGCAAATTTAACTGTATTATCAACAAACTTCTGTACTATTAATAAAGCGTCTGTTGCATTAACAAGCCCGTTGATAGTTACATCAGCAGCTAACTTCTGAGCAACAGTTAATGGATTAGCAGTTGGGTTTGCAGCATATAAAGCAGCCAACAAAGCATCAGTAGCGTTAACGCCACCCCATCCTGTTGTTTTACCTGCTGATATTGAATATTTACCACCTGAAACGTTTGAAATAGAATATAGACCCGAAGCATTTGTAGTAGACGTTAAAGCCGTACCGCCTGCTGGTGTATATGTAACTGTTACACCCTGAACCGGAACTGCTGTTCCGTCATACGTAACTTTACCGGAAATTGTAGTTACAACAACTTTTACTAATACTTCTTTGTTTGTAACAAGAGGCTTAGCTATTACACCATCCGTAACTGTAGCTTTGATTACATAAATAGCCGTTTGTGTAGCCTGTGGGATCCATGTAAATTCACCTGTTGCCGGATTAATTGAAGCACCAAGAGGCTCATTCAATAAACCGTATGTTAAAACATCTCCGTTAACATCTGTAGCAACATATTTGAATTTTAATGTATCACCAACTACAACTGTATCCGCTGTTAATGTAGCTGTCCATACCGGAGTTGCATTTAAATAAGTTACTGTAATTTTAAGGTTTACTGAATCTGACAAAGCAGGGGTACCGTTATCAGCAACTTTCACAACAAAATTATAATCCGCACCGGCTTTCTTATAAGCAGGAGTCCAGGCAAATACACCTGTAGCCGGATTAATTTTAGCTGTAGTATCATCACCGGTAACGCTAAATGTTAAAGCATTAGAATCAGGGTCTGTCGCTGCAAATGTAAACGCATATTGCGATCCCATTTCAACTGTAGCAGTATTAACTTTTGATGTGAATACCGGAACTCTGTTCGTCTTAGTAACATTAATTCTACCAACTGTATCTACAGAACCAATACCATCTGATACTCTGATTGTTAAAAGTATCTGTTTTCCGGCATCACCGAAAGCAGGTGTCCATGTTAACAGACCGGCAGCGCTAATCTTTGGTGTATCAGTTGTAGTAGTGCCGATACCAGAAACAACAACAGTAGCAATACTATAAGCTAATGTCTGACCATCAGCGTCTGTACCAGCATACTGAAATGATAAAGGAGTATTTTCAGCAATACTGACTGTACCTAATGCTGCTGTATAAACAGGTAATCTGTTTACATTTGCAACAATAATAACTGATGTTATATCTGTATAAGCGCCCACATTGTCAGTCGCTCTGATAACAACATTGTACTGATGACTAACAGCTGTTTCGTATGCGTCATAAGGAATAACCCATGAGAATTTCCCTGTTGCCACATCGAATGTAGCACCAACTGGAATTGAAACTGTGCTTAAAGTTACAGTCTGACCGAAATCAGGATCAACAGCTGAATAAGTAAAAGTTACTGTATCACTTTCATTCTTTGAAGTACTAGCTAAAGAAGCTGTAAAAGCAGGAGCTTTATTTGACTGTGAATAGGTAAATATTGAACCTTGTGAAGTTATACCGCCCTGAGCATCGATAACTTTAACAACTGGTTTGGTTAAAGATACTGTTGAGTTGTCATAAGAATTATCAGCACCCTGCATTACCCACTGGTTAGCAACATTGCCTGAGTCTCTTCTGACAAACCGAACATTCTGGATAAGATCTTTTGTATAATCCGTATAACCTTCAGCCATAGCATCCATATCATATTTATAAGACGGGGCTAAAGCTACATCTGATTTTACATACCAGAAGAATGGAGGATAGTTTGTAATCTTACCATTGTTTATTGGGAATCCAACTTTTCCATCAGCACTAGTATTTGAATGATTAACTGTCAGGTTAACCGAACTCTGTGGAGCTGTTTTGAAATACATAGATAATGGACGATATTCACCATTTGGAGTACCATTTGGGAATTCTACTCTGCTGATATCAATTGTTTTTGAATTATCAATGTATTTTTTTACATTGCCAACAATAGAACCATCTGTTCTGGTGAAGCCCTGAACCGGCTGAAGCAAAGCGCTTGACTGCTTAAGAGTAACAACATTATTATTTGTTACTAATAAACCTTTTGTCAAAGTCAAGCTCTTCGCATTTGTTGCAAAGTCTAAATTACCGCCAGCCAAAACAACCTGGTCAGTGATGTTTGTTTTGTTAATAGTAACATTCAGATTAGCATTAATAGTACGATTAGCTAATAAAGTTAAATTTTGATTATTGGCACCAGAAAAATATAAATTACTTGCTGATGTAGGAATAAAGAAACTTGCTACAGTTTCTTTTACATCACCCTGAACATTAAGATCAAGACCAGCCTGATCTAAATTACCACCTGAAAACTCAACTGTACCAGTAAATGTAGCTGCAAAATCTAAAGTAATACCAGCAGGAGTCTTAAATGTTACATTACCAGCAACCGAGGCATGAACACCTGACGTTACAGCACCAAGTTCTCTGGTAGATGTTAAAGTAGCACCATCATAAATTATATTTAATAAAACACCTCTGCCTAAATCAACAGCAGCTGGTAAAGCAACAGGACCATTTTGTTTTAATACCAGAGTTGTATTATTTGCCATTGTGATCTTATTTGATGCTGTCATAGTAACAGTACCATCTATAGTAAGAGTACCATTGACAGTAACAGCCTTAGGCAATGTTACAGCAGTAGGAGCTATTGCAGTAGCTATTGCAGTTGTGAAGTTATTTACTGCAGATGGTAATTCATTAAAATTAGCAGCAGTAGTAATTGCGGCAGTTGAATATTTAACATTAGTGTTTGTGCCAAAAGTTGGAACTGATGATAACATAGCTCCATCTGCCTGACGTTCAATAACAATACCATCGCTTAAAGTTAATTTACCAGCATTAATCGTAAGCGCTCCACTTTTAAGAACTAAGTTTTTTACAACTGTAAAAGCAGTTGTTAAAGGACTTGCAGAAACAGCTTGAGCAATTATTAGGTTGTCAACTGAGAAACCAGCACCCTGCTTGAAAGCAGTAGGTGTATTAAAGGTCAGGTAACCACTTGCGCCTTGTAACCAAGTACCTGCTGTGGCAGATGACCTGTCAAAAGCGCCAATAACTGTTATATTATTGTCACCGGTAGCAACATTACCTTTTGTCTGGGTAAAGTTTCTAACAGTCAAAGTAATTGGCAAAGCTGCACTTGTAGCAAGTGTAAAAGTTCCATCACTATTGACAACAACATCAAAAGTTGTAGCAGCAGCCATATTAGTGGTAGCTGTTATAACAGGAGCTGAACCAGTCAGCGTTAACGAACCACTATAAGTACCGGCTGTAAATGTATAAGCATTACCTGAGAATGTTAAAGCATTCAAATCAAGTACGCCCGAAGTATGAGTAACAGAATTGCTTATAGTCATTGGGTCCTTGATAATAATACCATTTGCAGCACCAATGAATTCAACATTAGGAATTGAGAAGGCTGTAAATGGAGTAATACCAATTGCTCCATCAGTAGCGTTAAATACAACTTTACCAGTACCGGTAACAGTACCAGCTCCTGTTCTGTTATAATCAGGCGAAGCAATGCTTCCTAATTGTGTATAATTATATGTACCTAATTCAAGGTTACCTAAATTCTGGGTAGTAGCTCCATTAACAAAAACTGACGATCCAAGTTTAAGTGTGCCGCCATTTAATGCAACGTTTCCGATGATAGTCTGATTTGTAAAAGGTGTAGCATCTGCTATTAACCTTGTATAAGTCATTGTACCACCATTTACAATAAGGTTACCGGAATGCAGAGAAGGTGATGAATTCATATTCAAGTCTAGACTACCAGCAGTTATTGTAACATTGCCGGTAATAGATGCCCAATATTGATTCATTGTAATTGTTGCATCTCCATTAACTACATTAACATTGCCGGTAATTGTTTTTAAATCTTTAGAAACAAAAGTGGCAGGGGTAGTTGCAGGGTTAAATGTAAGGCTATTAACTTGAGCAAGCGCGGTAGCTCCCATTGAACCATTCAAACTTGAATTAATGCCTGTAATCGTTAATACGCCAGTAGCTACAATGCTACCTTCTACTGTATGCGTAATGCCATTACCTGATAATGTAATCGTATTAGCAACATTGCCACCACTTATAACTGAAGAAAGACCAACTGTCAATGTTCCCATAACCGTCAAGTTTTGAGGAGGTAAATTGAATTCATTGAAGTTAGCGACAGTTACAGGAGATGTTAAAGTCAAATTCCCCTTAACGATAACTGGAGCAGTATGTGAAAGAATCAACCGATTTGCTGATGTTGCAGATGTTGCAGATTCAGTTGAAATTGTAAGATTTCTTACATTTGCAGCTGTAAATTCTGCACCGCCAGCGGGCAAAGCTACATTAACTCTAACATCAGTAGTCAAAACGCCGTTATATGTTAAATCATAATCAACAGGCAGATTTGTATCAAAACCGCCGGGGGCTGTCACATAAACACCTTTTGCGCTGTTTACAACATCCCTGATAACGCTTGCTGAAGCGCCAGTTGGGCCGAAACTACCATTGCTGATGTTTAAGTTACCAGATGTAAATCTTAATACGCCATTAAACTTAACATTCTGAGCAGCAGACATAGTTACGTCATTAGCTATACCAACGTCAACTGTTATATATGAATAGGTTCCGGTACCGGCTATTGTTTGCCCGGTATAATTGGCAGCAGCATTAGCGATTGTCAGAGATCCGCCAAATATTACACCGCCACCGCCAGCAGCTGTATAACTGCCATTGTTAACTATACCAGCATTGTTAGCAAATAGGATAATATTCAATGTACCTAAAGCCACGTTTGTTCCGGTAGCAATAGTCGCTAATCCTTCAACACGAACTGACTGACCTAAAGTAATTGTGCCAGATGTATTATTGAATGCTAAATCAGCAACTTTGATCAATGGACCGCCATTAAAGTTCTGTGCGGTTGTTCCTGTAAAAGATACTACTGAAGCAACTCCTGCAGTAAATGTACCATCTGTCCTGCTGAAATCGCCTTTAACATCTAATTTAGACGATTCATTTGCAGCCAGATTAACAGCACCTGCACTCTGTGTGAAATTCTGAGTCTGCAAAGTAAACAAACCAACATTAACAGTCCCACCGCTAACAGTAGTAGCAGCTGAAACAGTTAAAGCAGCACTTACAGTTAAAGCACCGTTTGATACGGTAACGTTAGTTACAGAAGCTGTCCCGTTTATAGTTGTAGTTCCAGCAACGCCACTAATTGTTAAATTAGATAATGTACCTCCGTTAAATGAATTAACTCCGGTTGCTGTTACGTTAATACCACCAACTACGGTAGCAGTAACAGTACCACCATTTGTTAAATGCGCAACATTACCGGTTAATGTTAAAACATTACCAGCAAGTGCAAGAGTCTTAGCATTAGTTAAAATACCAGCTACAGATGTAGCACCTGTAATATTAACTGTTCCACCACCGCTGTTTGTTAACGCGCCGGCTATTGTTCCACCCGCAAAATTAATAGTGCCTGTTGATGAGTTTGTAAGTGAACCTTTTAATTCTCCACCTGCCAAAGTAACTAAACCTGGAGTAGCAGCAGAGTTATCAACACTTAAAATCTGAGTATAATTACTCAAACCGCTCTTAGGAGCAGTAACTGCCCCTAATGTTAATGAACCATTACCACCACCGGCATTACGGTTCACAGCAGTAAAAGATATATTATTTCCAGTAGTGTTATCTGGAGCATTTAATGTAATTGTATTATTGAAAGTAATAGCGCCAGTATTTGCTGTAGAATTATTATCAATAAGATAAGTAAAAGGAGTTGCTGGGAAATTACGTGAGCCGTAAATTGTTGCAGCCGGCGTCCAGGTAACTGGATTATTGAAAACTATTGTTCCGGCATTGGAGTTTTCAACACTGCCTAAATTACCGTCAGATATACCATCAGATATAGCAAAATTAACAGAGCCGTTAAAAGTCAACGAGCCTGTTCCGCTATTTGTTACATCCCCGATGCCTGGAGTTACTGTACTGCCAAATACTGCATTACCAGAAGTTACATTAATAGCTGCAGCTCCGGTAAATGTAAATGAATTATTGAAAGTAACTGTCTGTCCAGCTGTCTTGTTAACTGTTAAAATACCCGTTCCATAACTGCCATAATTTGCTTCAGGACCAGCAATAAAACTGTTGCCGCCTGTATAAGTCAGATTAAGATTAGTTCCTTTCTGAGGAGCCTGATTAGTAAAAGCAGAAGAGCCATTAATAGTCAGGGTGCCGCCGGCAACTAATCTTACACTTGCAGATGTTAGAATATTAACATTACCAGCGGTCAATGTCATATTTCCAGTATTAATGTTAAGATATTCTGTCCCGGATGTTGTAATAAAATTAAGTGTGCCGGAAGCAATATTAAATATAAAATTACAATATGTAAGATTAACCTGATTGTTTGAATTCAATGTGCGTAATTCAATAGTTAAACCAGATATTAAATTTGTATAGGTAGCTGAATTAATATCAACATTGCCGTTAGAACCATCTCCGCCAATATAGGTGCCTGCTAAAATGACTAATGTGCCATTATTTGCAAGTGCGCCTAAACCGTCATTAATGCTAGCCTTAGGACCAGTACCAGCAGGTGAGTTAGTTGCATTAGCGCCGGAATAGGTGTTTGATCCGTTTGTAATATCAACATATACTGTTGATAATTGCGCAAACGAAACTCCGCTTAACATAGCGACAAAAAAGATCATCGCCAGACTAAACTTCATAAAAGTTTTAAGGTTCATATTTTTCTCCAAAAAGGTTAGTATAAAATTATTCGATTAACTAAACAGAAAGAATCAATGAAAACTGTGAACTGGATTTTCTCCTTACTCATGATTTAGGGTGGTAAACTATACTGCATGCCTGCCTCCTGAATTTATGGTGTTATTAAAATTGCAATTTAGTGACATTGCCTATAATTTCAGCGATACTATAATACCCGTGGTTCCCCTCAGGTATTATTTATTTCCAGGTCGAGATAAAATTAATTTTTGATTGTCTGTTCCGATTGTCAGTAATTTGAAAGTTTTATCGTTTTTTTTTATCCTTTTCACTAAAGGTGCCCAAATTGACTTTACTTTTTATCAGGTAAAGTCATGTTAAATCCCCGACAAAACCCATTACTAACAAAAACGAACAATTTCCCACTATACAGATTTACTTCGGTGCAAAAATAATGTTTTTTTTCTTTAAGTCAATACCCATTCATCATTTTTTTATTTAAATGCCACATTATTTTCGGCTTTTACCTGTTATTCCTCTTAAATTGCGTTATTAACGAATTTATCTATGCTGAATATCACATCTGCTATTTTTTTTCATTATCAATCCTGCTACATAAAAGCAGAGATATAAAATAAAAGACCCGCTTAATCTTTCGTGCGGTCAATTAAGCGGGTTATTACTTACAGCTACCTGCTCTGTTTGTTATGGAGCCGGAGGCGGTTTCTTTGTCGATCTGCGTTTCCTTTCAGAAAGCCTTGTTCCGCCAAGCTGTTCTAACTCAGAAGAATCAGAACCAAACCTGCCCTTTGCCGATGAAAGAATTTCTGCGTACATTCTTGACAGTATTGCCTCCGCATCAATAACTTCGTTCAGCGCGCCATCAGCCGCCGCGAGTCTGCTGTCATATTCTTCATTCAAAGCATCACAAATAACTACCTGAGCATTAAATTCAACTGACGATAGTGGACGGTCTATGCTTCCATAATTGACCGGAGCCGGTTTGCCTACATCAATTAACTTCATAGCCGCAAGCCTTTTTTTGGAATTTAAGACTACTTTGGGCAACTCTCTTTTTTTGTAACCCATATTACTCTCCTTCTTTTATTTTGGGTTATGTGTCTGGCAATATGCCGGGAGCTCAAAAAGTACAATTAATTAGTTAAAAGAAACAGAACCTAACAGAACCGGATAAGGTTTTTTGTGCAACTTACCTCCTGCTATTGTTTTTGAATAATAATTACTACAAATATCAAAATATTCGTTTTTAGCTTGTTTTAGTGCTTTTATACGTTGAGATATTACTTTTGTACGTATAAATGTTAAATCTGTACGTATAAATGTTAAATCTGTACGTATAAATGTTAAATCTATACGTATAAATGTTAAATCTATACGTATAAAAGTAACATCTATACGTACAAAAGTTAAATCTATACGTATAAAAGTAATATCTGTACCTGCAAAAGTAATATCTCATCCTTTCAATACTGTTATATTATTTCTGGTAACAGCCTGGCAAAGAGGAAATACCGCATTCCAAAAGCAATAAAAGTCTTCCGCTGCCAGCCATAAATCCGATTAAAATATTAAAGCAGGAATTGCAGATACAAAATCATCGTCATTATATGTAAGAACATGAATAGTTATTTTCCTATATATGTAATAAAGCAATTTTCAGGCAATTTGTCAAGCATAAAATGCATTTTCAAAAATAAATAATGCATTATTCTCAAATATTTTTTTAGATGAAAGCTTTTATATCCGTTTTTTATCAAAAAACAGGGTTAATCCAACAAGTTATTATTTTTTTATTGGAAGCTCAAAACCAAAGGTGGAACCTGATCCAAGTTTACTTTTAACCCAGATTCTTCCTTCATGGTCTTCGACTATCTTTTTTGCAATCCATAAACCAAGCCCGGACCGCACTTCCCCGTCTGTCGGCTCTGAAGCTAAAAGCTGTCCTTTAATGAAAGCTTTTTTACAGTCTTCAGGAGAAAGACCTACTCCGCTGTCTATTACTTCAACTGTAATCTTACTACCGGAAAAAAATGATTTTACCTGAACAACTGTTCCTTTTGGAGCATATTTTATCGCGTTATTTACAAGGTTATCCATTACTTCTTCAATTTTGGAAACATCCATTAATGTTTCAGGCGTATTAGGAGATGTCTGATTGGCAAGCTTTATATTTTTCTTCAAAGCATATCCCATGTTCCTGTTACATATTGAATCCGCTACTGCTTTAATCGATGCAACTGCTAATTTAACGGCCGGTTCGGGCTTAGTCTGAGCAACAACCATTGACATTTGCTGAGCAAGTTTAATTATTTGAGAGGAAGTATTAATAAGAGACTGCATAACTTCCTGCTGTTCCTGTGCATTCAGATCGTAAGAGTTAAGAAGCTCGACATAGCTTCTGATTGCCGCTGCCGGATTTTTAATATCATGAACGGCTATTGCAAAAAGTTCATCTTTCTGAATCTGAAGTTCTTCAAGCTGACGTTTGGTTTCCAGTAGTTTTTCTTTTTGAATGGCAAGCTGAGCATTAGCATTTTCAAGGTCAACAATGTTTAACTTAAGACCGCTGATCTGGTTCTTCAGGAAACTGCTCGTTTCTTTAAGACTGTTATATTCCTTTTTAAGTAATTCATGCGTATGCTTTAAATCACCAAACTCAATATTCAGCTCATTATAATTACGCAACAAATCATTTTCATTTCGCAGTTCCTCATTTTCCTTAATTAACTTACTTTCATAACGAACAATTTTTACATCCTTCTCGGCATTTGAACCTGAGTGTTTTCCTGACCTGAAAATTCTCCTTACAACAAGAATGACAATTGCCAAAATTAATGCAAGGGTTACTCCGGTTAAACTATATAATACGATATTCGATAATTTATCGCCTGCCTGAACTGGTTCCTGAGTTGCTGCATTATTTTTCTTTAAAGGAACAGTTCCGGCATAAATTGCGGAAATAACCGGCAGTACATCCATATTTTTATCGTTATATGCCTGAATTTTTATAACATGATTGCCACCGGCTATTTTTTCAATCGTAACAGAGCTGTCCATGTCATGAGCAAATGATGACTTTATAAGTTTGCCGTCATAAAATATTTTATAAAGAAATTTTTGGGGATTAATCTTTTTTCCCTCTACCATATAGAAAAATGTAACCGTTTCATCAGTTTTTACCTGAAAATTATCCCATTTTTCTTTAGGGATTTCGCCTTCGCCGGTTCTGATTTTATAAATAACGGTTTTAATTTCATCTTTTGCCAGAAGATTATTCGTTAAGGTCATGGTAGCTATTATAAAAAGCATGACTGTTAATAAAAATTTAGTCTTCATTTTTCAGATACACCTTATAACATATTTTACTTTGTGAAAAATTTATTTCCGGTTACATAACTGGTCAGTTTGAGAAAGAGATAATCTTCTGAATATCAGTATAAAATTACCCGCGTCCGCAGAGTAGTATATATGTAGAAGAAAGGTATAAATAAATAAGCTTTCTAAAATTAGATCCTGCTAAAACTGATATATAAGATAATAAAAGATTTTGATAAATTAATTACATTTTTCCGGTAGTTTATCTCACAGCAGAATTATATATTAGTTCCGGCTTTCCTGAGACTGTGAATATTCTTTTCTACCTGACATTTTTTCAATAGCAGGTTAGCTTTATTTCTCTAAAATCATATATTTCGGTGCCGGTTTTTATAAATAAGTTGAAAATTGGCGCAGTTTTATAAAACAACAAACTAATGGTTTCTAAATTTATGGAAAAATTTGATTTAGCGGTTTCCTATACATGGGAATATGATGAAGAGTTTATTGAGCTCATTAAAAATATATCCGGACAGTTCCGGATTTCTGTATGTTTCCTTGTTGAAAGCAATATTGCTGAAATAACGAAAAAGCTCAGGGATAATTCGCTTGAGATTACTTCCTACCTTGACAGGGCTTCAGACGCAAGTCATAACTTTGAAGAGGTAGCACATATCCTTTCAAACAGAAATACAAGGATATTTAATCCATATAAGCTGGTTAATCATGCAATAGACAAGGCAAATATGCACCTTGAATTCATTACAGCCGGACTGCATACTCCTTATTCACTTATTATCCCGCCCGTCATCGAGAAAGAAGAGATTTACATCTCCCTTGACGACCTCGCCGTCTTAAACAGACCTTTTATTATCAAACCTGCGAATACAACGGGCGGAGGTATCGGAGTTGTTACAGGAGCAGAAACCTTAAAGGAAGTGCTACAGGAAAGAATTACGAATCATAAGGATAAATATCTGCTTCAGGAAAAGATATATCCGCAGATACTTGATAATGGCAAGCGTGCATGGTTCCGTTCTTTCTGGGCTTTTGGAAAGGCCGTCCCATGCTGGTGGGATGATCAGACACATTATTACCATGAACTTACCAAAGAAGAAGAAACAAATTATAATTTAGGCGAACTGTTCCGCATAACAGGGGAAATAGCCAGGCTTACCAGGCTTGATTTCTTTTCGACTGAGATTGTCTGGTCAACTAAAAAGAAGTTTGTAGTGGTTGATTATGTTAACGACCAGTGCGATATGCGCTTTCAGTCGCATCATTGCGATGGCGTTCCGGATAATACAGTTAAGCAGATTGTTTTTAATATGATTATGCAGGTAATGGAGATTAAGGCTTTGCATCAGAAATTGGAAGAACATCTTTCATCAGATGAGAATCCGACTGTGTGATTTGTGTCTTAACACTATCTAAAAAACCATGTCTTCTTCAATTGTCTCAAGCAGATAAAGATAGCTTTCATATCTCTCACCGGAAATTTTCTCCCCCATGACAGCTTCTAAAATTGCACAGCCTGGTTCATGGGTGTGAGTACATGTATTAAATCGGCAGTTATCAAGCAATGGCAGGAACTCTCTGAAATAGTGGCAAAGGTTTTCTTTGGTAATTCCATACGGATCAATTTCTCTGATTCCCGGAGTATCTATTATAGAAGTATTTTCATTTGTCCTTGTCATAATGCTTGTAACTGTGGTATGCTTTCCTTTCTGACTGGATGTACTTATTTCCCCGACTTTGAAATTCAGAGCAGGATAAAGTGCATTTATAATTGAGGATTTCCCGACACCTGAATGCCCCCAGAGAATATTCCTTTTTCCCTTTATTAACGCACTTATCTCTTCCAGACCTTTCTTTTCTTTAACGCTACTCAGGATAACTTTATATCCGATTTCTGAATAAAGCTCTTTCCAGGCTTCAGTCTCATCCGAATTGCCAATATCTGTCTTATTAATTACAAGAATTACATCTATGCGGGAACTCAGCCCGGCAACGATTATTCTGTCAACGGCTTTATTGTTAAACTTTGGATGGGCAATACTGCTGATTATAAAAAGATTATCAATGTTGGAAGCTATTACCTGTTCAAGACGTTCGCCTCTGTAACCGGCACCTTTAACTTTAGGAGCTTTCCGCGAAAGATAATTATTACGCTCACAAATACTATGTATTACACCAGTACCATCCTGATTCATATCAAACTCAACTTCATCTCCGACTGCCACAAAATTTAATTTATAGAGTTTATCTTTTTTCAGATTAAACTCATTTTTAAATTTCCCTTTTATTGAGCACCTGACAGTCTCATTCTTTTCAGGCAGCAATACATAACTATCCTTACTCTCAACTTTACAAACTGTACCTTTGATGAAACCTCCAATTATTCGTAAAAATTGCAGAAGAAAATATAATTACTGTACATCCATACGTTCCTGTCTTTCTATTAGCAAAAGAGCAACCTGCGTGGCTACTCTTATTTTTATTTATTTTTTCTTTTCCTTAACCGGAGCAGACGGTTCCTCTTCAATAACTGCTACTGGTTTTATTTCATCCTTAACCTTAACCAGACTGAGTTTCGCTTTTAATTCATTCGAAATATTCTCAAACAGTTCCGGCGTTTCGATCATCTTCTGTCTAAACTGTTCCCTGCCTTGGAAACGGTCTTCTCCGTATGAAAACCATGCACCACCTTTTTTAACGACACCGTGAATTACAGCAAGGTCAAGCACATCACCAGTCCTGCTGATGCCTTCATTATACAGAATATCAAACTCAACTTCCTTGAAAGGCGGAGCAACCTTGCTCTTGACTACTTTTACCTTCGTTCTGCTACCTACAACATCGTTGCCTTCCTTGATAGCAGAAAGTCTTCTGATATCAAGCCTGACTGACGCATAAAATTTAAGGGCATTACCGCCTGTGGTTGTTTCAGGGTTGCCAAATATAAGCCCTATCTTGCTTCTGAGCTGATTCGTAAATATAATACATGTCTTCGACCTTGCTATAATTCCAGTAAGTTTTCTTAATGCCTGAGACATTAGTCTTGCCTGAACAGCCATGTGAGCATCACCCATTTCACCTTCAATTTCAGACTTTGGAACAAGAGCAGCAACAGAATCAATTACAATTACATCAAGAGCATTACTGCGTACCAGAGTATCGACAATATCAAGAGCCTGTTCACCATAATCCGGCTGGGAAATAAGTAAGTTGGCAACATCTACTTTAAGTCTTTTTGCATAATTTATATCAAGAGCATGTTCAGCATCAATGAAAGCAGCAAGTCCGCCGGTTTTCTGAGCTTCCGCTATGATATGCAGACATACAGTAGTTTTGCCTGAAGATTCAGGCCCATAGATTTCTACAATCCTGCCTCTCGGAACTCCGCCGATACCAAGAGCTAAATCAAGAGACAGCGAACCTGTTGAAATTGATTCAATCGCCGCAATCGGACCGTCACCGAGTTTCATAATTGCACCTTTGCCATAACTCTTCTCGATAGCCGCGATTGAATCACCAAGCACTTTTAATTTTTCCTCTTTTTCATCAACCATTTATTTCCTCCTTTTATAATAATTTAATACTTTTCACAATACATCCCGCACACGAGAGGAATATAAAGCCATTAAGCGAAATTGCTGATTCCGGTTATCAGTTACAAAACTGAATTATGAAATTCCAAGCAGATAACGCCTTAACATATCCAGAGCTGCCTGTGAAGCTCTGTCTTTATTCAGCAGCCTGTCTTCACCAAAGAAAAACTGCTCGACCATACAGGTTTTATCATCACATATTCCAATATATACCAAACCCACAGGCTTATCCTTTGTAGCTCCGGCCGGACCAAGAATGCCGGTAACAGAAAGCCCTATATCTGTCCCGCTAATAGACCTGACTCCTTCGGCCATTTCCTTAGCTGATTCAGGGCTTACCGCGCCGTTTTGAATAAGCTCATCTTCATTAACTTTAAGAACTTCGACTTTTGCCACATTACTATAAGAAATTATTCCTCTCTCAAAGTAAGAACTGCTGCCCGGAATGTTAGTAAGCCTGTTTGATATCATACCTCCCGTACATGACTCCGCAACAGCTAAGCTAAGTCCGCGCTCATTCAGAAGTCTGCCGACAACACCTTCGAGCGTTTCGTCTTCAGTCCCGTAAATATATTTCCCTGCTTTGAAGCGGATTTTTTGCTCTATTTCACTTAGTTTGTTTATTGCAACCTCTTCTCCTGCTTCTTCAACTGTAATTCTTAACTTTACTCCAAACTGACTTGGAAGAAATGCCATCCGGGAACCATGCAGAAGTTCTCCAATATCACCTAACAGCTCAAATAAAGCAGATTCCCCGATACCGGTTATTAATAAATTTTTAAGCTTTATAAACATATCCTTATTTTTATTCAGCTTTGTTAGTTCAGGGATAATATCATTATCAATCATCGCCTTCATTTCATGGGGAACACCGGGCAGAGAGATAAATATTTTCTTATTTTTTTTTATCCATATACCGGGAGCTGTACCGCGCTGATTTCTTATAATCCTTGCGATTTTTGGTACCAGAGCCTGAGCTTTATTAACATCCGGCATTTTCCTGCCACGCCTTAGAAAAATATTTTTTACATCCTGCATTACTTCTTCGTGATGAACCAGCTCGGAATTAAAGAACTTTACGATACAGCTTTTTGTAATATCGTCATGTGTCGGACCTAAACCGCCCGTAACAATAACTATATCGCTTCGATCGAAAGAAGTCTTAAATTCTTCAAGTATTGCCGTTTCATCATCCCCGACAACTATCGTTTTTACCACGCTGATCTGAGCTTTTGTAAGCGCATCTCCGATATAAGCTGCGTTTGTGTTAAGAGTTTGTCCAATCAGAATTTCATCGCCGATTGTAATTATTTGTGCTCTCATAATAAAAATCTATTTAATAAAAGTTATTAGAACGTGAACTAACAACAAAGTATAAAACGCCGCGATAACATCGTCCATCATTATCCCAAGTCCCCCTTTCAGGTTTTCAGCCGCATTGGCAGGGAATGGCTTTATTATATCAAAAATTCTCCATATTACAAAACTCAACAGAAGATATGTAATACGCTTAGGCACAAATAAAAGGCTTATCCACATCCCGACTACTTCATCTATCGTACATTCGGAAGGGTCTTTTTTACCGTAAACTACCTCAAACTTATTCCCCGTCCAAATACCGGTTATAAAAAATATAATTATGGCCGGGATAATTATATATGGCAGTTCGAATCCGGGGATGAAATAAATGAGCAGAGCGGCAAGACTTCCGAAAGTTCCGGAAGCAACAGGTGCATAACCGGTATAGAATCCGGAACCCAGAAGTTTTTCAAAAAAATTAAGTTTCATTTAGAAATATCTTCTTAACAAGTCTTCTGTTTGAATATAAATATATACCGCCTGAGAATACGGTGGTTAAGGTTATGACCAGCATGGAGTAATATATCAGACTGCCATCCAGAAAGATAGCAAAATATTTCTCATTCCCGGCATAAATCCAGCTTACAGTCCTGAAGGTGTAAATCAAAAGAAGATAGTAGATAAATATCATCTGGCTGAAAGTCTTCCATTTGGCTAAAACGCTCGTTGACATTGAATCTCCCTTAAAATCAGCAAAGAGTCTTAGTCCGGTGATCAGAAAATCGCGGATAACTATGACAACCACCATCCACATTTGCAAAACTCCCAGAAGAACGAAGGCAAAAAAGGCGGTAGAAGTTAATATCTTATCAGCCAACGGGTCCATAAATTTCCCCCAGTTGGTGATATAATTAAATTTACGCGCCAGCCAGCCATCATACCAGTCTGTTATCGCGGCAATTAAAAAAACGACTAATGATATCTGCTTTAATAACGGATTCTCTGCAATGAACAGAAAAAGAAATACCGGAGTAAGTATTATTCGAAGGACGGTTAATTGATTTGGTAATACCATTTGTATTGAACGATTCAGTAATGCGGAAGATATTTAATTATTTATATAACTTTAGAAAATATAAAGCAAAAGAAAAACACGCCCGGCTTTAGCAGCGAATACAATTAAGATTACCCAAAGCCACAGAAAAATTAACAGAACTAATCTCCGTCAGATTGTTCAGCATTGAATATTCATAAATCCCCGCGCTGTGCCCGTCTTTCCAGATAATGTTAACAGCATAATTACCATTAATCTTAATATCAGTTATTGTAAGCTGAGTATCATTATAAATTGGAATGTACCCTCCCCCCTGCATTTCCCTTTCTTCCTTACAATTAACGCATGGACATGCTCTCCTTAGACCGGCAAGTCTGATAAAGCTCCAAGAATTATTATCCCATCTTATCGACAGGTATTTTTTTTCCTTTATTCTAATCTGCTTTGGAAACATTACTTTAATCTTTTGCCCGTCAGCTGATAAAGCGCATCAAGATATTTCTCACTCGTTACTTTTATTACATCTTCCGGCAACGGAGGCGGAGGAGGCTGCTTGTTAAAGTTAATCTTAAGTAAATAGTCTCTGACATACTGCTTATCAGAACTATCCTGTGCCTGTCCCTTTCTATATTTATCTTCAGTCCAGAATCTGGATGAATCAGGGGTTAATAATTCATCAATAATAATAATTTCACCGTTATAAACACCAAATTCCATCTTGGTATCGGCTATAATAATGCCCTTGGTCAATGCAAATTCGGAAGCAGCCTTATAAATGTCAAGCGAGGCTTTCTTTATCTTGTCAAATACATCCTGCCCGACTATCTCTATGGCTTTTTCACCTGAAATATTCTCATCATGCTCACCTATTTCGGCTTTCGTAGAAGGAGTAAATATAGGTTCCGGCAACTTTTCCGATTCAGCCAGCCCGACAGGCAGTTCAATTCCTGAAATTTGTCCTGTTTTCTTATAATCATTCCACCCTGACCCTGATATATAGCCCCTGACAATACATTCTATCGGAATCACTTCAGTTTTTTTTACCAGCATTGACCGCCCGGCTAACTGACTTTTATATTCATGGCAGGCTTCGGGGAATTCTTTAATATCAGTCGAAACCACATGACTGCTGATTATATCTTTTGTAAACTCAAACCAGAATTCAGATATATTATTTAGAACTGCTCCTTTGTACGGGATCCCCTGGTCCATAATAACATCAAAAGCAGATAAACGATCAGTTACTACAAAAAGAAAAGCCTCGCCAAGATCATATATTTCTCTTACTTTTCCTTGCTTAACTAATTTTAGATTTGGGAAATTACCGTGAAGTAATACTTCTGAATACATATACTCTCCTGATTTTCAAAAATAAATTCGCTTCGTTAATATAGAAAGCAGTTAGTGATTATTCAACTAAAATAAACGATGAAGCTGATTTTTGTTAAAGATAAAACAATCCCGCGCCTATGACAATAATTCTTACACTACCTTCATCAATCCTTGTCTTATCATCTTAATTCTCATAATCATAATCTTACTCATTTTCCCCCAAGCGGGTATGATTAGTAAAATTCATCCGGACTATGATTTGTGTGGATTTATATGATAACGCAGGATTTCTAAATATCTCTGACTTTTGATTTCTTCATTTACACAAAAATATTTAGACTCTCTTATTGAGCACTAATTTACTCTATTAAAGAGTAATCAATGCTTTCTTCTTCAAATTATGCACGAATGTATGGTATGATATTTCATGCCGATAATCAACGGATATTATTTCTTTATGTAGGCGTTCAGACCAATTACTACATTTTTGCCGTCTATGACGCATTGCGTTGCCATATTTCCGTGTGTAGTCGCTACCACTAATGTTTTTCCTGATGAGCTTGGTGTTGGTTCCTGTAGCTCAATACTTATTATGAGTTTCCCGTTTTCGATTTTAACTTCCATTTAACTTTCCTCTTATTTTAGTTTAATAACATTACCTGTTTAGTACCGGCTTCAGTTTTCTCCACATATTCAAGCCCGATAAACCATAAATTCAGCTAAAAAATTGTCTTTATTTAAGGAGACTTATTCTCAAAGCCCTGAGAGCTTTTTCGTTAATGCCAAAATTACGAAAAAGTATTGTATTTATATTCTTTATCGCATACAAAATTGTGAAAAACTATTGTTAAACAGGTTCATCCTATGCTACGTTGCCGTTATTCATAAAGCATATTTCGCTCCGGCCATTTTCATACTTGATAAAATTTCCCTTAAAGTCAGAAATATCTGATAGAATATCGTTTGAGTTTTTTCTGGCAAATCTAAAAATCAGGCTTGAGTAGTGCTTAAAATTTTTCTCAAGAAACAGGGCTGTCCTCTGAAATTCCGGTGGCTCATCCAATGCGGAATGTTTAAGAGTTTGTCCGTTTAATTTTATTATATCTGACAATTCAGCCTTAATATCAATCTTGTCTTTCGAGGTCTGCCCTGGTGATTTGGAAAAACAATAACTCAATACTTCATTTTTCTCAGTATTAATATATACGCAGTCTTTGTTCATCTGCTTAAATACTTCATAACAGGCAAACGACAATATTTTTGTTCCGCATGTGAAATCTAAAATTGATTCATCTTTATCATGTTGTCTAAGAATATTTCTCACCTGCCCGCGCGTTGCTTCATCCTCCCAAGCATCAACTTTATATTCCTCTGAATCTCCCTTAATTACCGACTTAAGATACTGCAGGTGTTTAGTTGATTCATTGGTATAGAGATATATGTTCTTATCAGGTTTAATAATTTCAGCCGAGATATAATTCGGAAGAGTCTGCCCGCTAACAATATGATACAATACTTTCATAATTTGCCCCCTGTTTTTTACTAATTTATGTTACGCAAAAATGTCTGAACTATGATTCATTTCATGCTGATTGTGTTATCATATAAATTATAAGAATCATAGTTCAGAAATGTATTCATTCATGAATTTTTTTTACAAATTTTGCCCTTACAATAACGCCTTTTTTATCGACTTCACTAACTGACACAGTTATAAGTGTTCCGGCGGCAAGCCCGGCTGCGTATTTATCCCTGAATTCTGTGTTATATCTGCTGTCGAGAAGTTTAAAAACAATATTTGGATTTTCACTTCTCAAAACCCTGGCTTCTAATTGCTGTTGTATTTTATATTTGCGGCTTGAATTCTCCGTGATATATTTTTCATCATCAGCTGTCTGCTTCTGAACCTTGTCCGGTTCGTCCGCTTTATCCGTAATTTTGGCTTTACCGCTGACTCTGAAAATACCCAGACCGATACTGGTTTTGGCGCCAATGCCGATTGTACCTAAGGCTGAACTTAACCACTCAAACGCTGTCTGACAAATAGTTTTGTCTCTTGAAGCGATTAAAAAAGAAAATTTCTGTCCTTCCGCTACTGTCAAAAATGAAACAGGTACCGGTGTCATCCAGTCACCCGGAGCTGTTTTGCCTCCCTCGTCTGAATAATATTCCGAATAATGAGGAGTTAGTATGTCTTTTTCTAATTTCGGGAAAGTAACAGGCATAGCGTCAAAAAAGATAACTGCGCCTTTAATAGTATCATTCCTGCCATTCTTATTATCATCATCAGAACCAAAAACTTTCCTGAGCAATCCCGCATTGTTTTGCGATTCGGCAAAAGCTCTGGTCATACCTTTTAATGTGCTACCTGGGATAAATGGTACACCATAGACATGATGTAATGAAAGAGAGTTTTCTAAAACATTCTGACTTCCCATACCAACAGCCAGACGTGCGCCTGTTGAATATTCGGCTTTGAGAACTTCATATCCGTCTGCTTTTAATGAACTAATCAGGGTTGTCTGTCTTTGCATACAGCCGGACAATAAGGGAGCCATGCCGGGTGACCTGAAGTTTATTAATTGCCCGAATGCCATATCTTTTTTATTAGCCGGAATACTCCATGCACCATTACTATTATCCCATGATGAATTTAATTTTGTGAAATTCAACAGCAGATTTTCTTTGATTCCATTGCTTTCTATAAACGCATTGAGCGTGTTTTTTATCGGAATTGCCATTATGCTACCCTTCACTTTTTAATTCTGATGTCGCAAATTTCTTCAGCCATTTTAAAAACTCCAGTACCTCCGATGTCGCCCTCCGGTACTGCCAGGAATCAAAATTGTTTATGACACTAACAAGTAAATCATTGTTCGTAAAAAAAGTTAATTTGATATTCTGGTTTAAATTGTCAATTAAATTCCTGTATGCTTTGGCATCTACCGATTCACCGGTTGCTTTTGCTTTCCAAAAAGCCAGACTTTGTCCAAGTCCGTTTGTAAGTACCATTGTCGGAGCGGATTTTACATAAGATGAGAATTTCTTCTCCCAAGCCGGCTTATCCTCCTTAATCTTATTTATGCACTGCAACGCTCTTTTTGCTCTTTCTAATTCATGTGGTCTTGCCATCTTATTTTCCTCCCGTAAGATATACAGCCGTTAAGCCTTTGCCAATTGTTGTGTCTCCGCCAATATGAATAAACCTGCCGTCAAGCTTCCCTATAACTCCGAGTATCCTGCCAGAATCGCTTATTTCTTCGGTAAAATCTTTTTTATGCGGATTTGAAGCCAGTACAACTGAGTAAAAAACTGTCTCCGCCGGTATATTTTCTTCATAAAACAAAGCTCCGTTTTCTACTACACCGTTTTCACCTATCTTAATTCTGGTCTGAATCTCTGTTGAATATTCAACAAATTCCTTAAAAGCATCATCATTCAGCACTATAAGCGATTTTTTTAATTTATCAGCCCAATAGGCAGTTGCATTCTTAAAGATATATCCCGCTATCGTTTCAGCTATCCTGTCTACTTCCTTATTGTTTTTATCATTCAATGCCAATTCATAATCTTCAAGTATAACTTTCCTTTCAATAATACAATCACTACTTGTCCCGACTGTTGCGGAATCCTTATCTGTACCAGGTAATGCAAGTGCAGAAAAAGCCGGATTAACTATTTTCATATCCCTGTTGAATCTTTCAATTACCATCGGACATGTAACCCAGGCAAAAACTCCCTTTAACGATTTAACCGGGAATAAAAGAATCTTTGCATCTGAAAAGCTGACCGCTCCCGCAAAATCGCTGCCGTCTTTCTCCGGCCCGAATATTATCTCCACATGCTTTTTATCTTCGCTCTTTTCAAAGTATTCCCTGATTGCTCCCTTTACGCCGCTACCCGCCACTACCGGGAAATTTGTAAACTTCTCTCTCTGTATCGGAAGGTCCACCGTGCTTACGCTCGTTCCGCTTCCGACATGTAATGATGTAATACTATGCATGAACATTATTGACGCACTATTGTACATATTAAAATCCTCCAATTATTGACAGACCGAACCCTTGCTTTATCTGCTCGGAAGCGGCACTTAAGTTAATTATTTCACTATTATTTATTTCTTTAATATTTTTATCTTCAGGCTCAAAATAGAATACCGAACCTTCCGGAATATACCTTAACATCGGCTTGGACTGACCTTTTGCCAAATCCCATCCCCCAATCGATTTATATCCCTTTATGCTCGCCGTAAGAAACTTTAGTTTTGTGTCTGCCTTGTTTTCAATCATCTTAACAGACTCTTTTTGTGGATACCACCCGTTTTCTGAGAATAACGGAGTAATCGTTACTACCTTTATCCCCCTGTTAACCTTTACATTCGGAACTGCAAATTCTTTTCCGCCGGACTTCTCTATCTTTACAGCCCGGCCTTCTCCTCCCAGCTTAAAATATCCGCCACTTAAAGTATGATTAATATCAATCATAAAACCGGCATCTTTATTTATGCGAACGAATTCAATCGTGAATAATGCGCCCTGCTCCACGGTCTTTGAACCTGTATCTACCGTTATCCCTGTCCTGCATTCTTTCTGATAGAATTTTTCTGACTTAATAAAATCATCTTCATTAAGGGGTATGTTTGTTAAATACTTAATTAAACCATTCTCTGTAATAAACTCATCCGGAGATTCATAAAAATCCTTTAGCGCTGCAGAAGATATTTGCTTAAGTTCTTCAGGTAAATTTGTCTTTACTCCCGCTGGAAGTTCCATCGGACCGGCCGTCTGATATCCCTTTGTCGTTTTGCTCTTTAATATGTCGTTGGGAGTAATATATATTCTTTCCCCTGTTCCTCTGTTCAGAATAAATCCGAAATCCTTTATCGCAAGCTCCCCGAATCCATCCTTGTCGCCGGTAACTTCCAGGGTCTTGGCCGGGATTGACGCTGCATCATAAAATGCTCCCTTAAATTCTGACATTATCGAAGTTCTTAAAGCGCCGTATATGGTCGAAAGCGATGGGGGAAAAGCAAGCTTTAACAAATGCTCATCACCGCTTCCGAACGGCCTGCCATCCCTGAATGACAGCACATCTAAAGGCGTCATATAATATTTCATTAGTCTCCTCCCCTCATTAAAAATTGCGCGGACTTTAATAACGCTGTCAGTTCAATTATTCCAGTCGCATTTTTTGTTGACATTACCATTTTCAGCAGGTCTTTTTTTAACTTTTCCGTCAATTCTTTATTTTTGTTCGGCATTGTTTCTGTCTGCCTCTTTAACGTAAACTTAATTATGCTCGAAATTACTGCTTTTATTTCTTCAATATTTTCAGCTTTGGGAGCAGCCTTTCCTTCCTCAGTATTTTTTTCCCCGCCAGCATCCAGCATCGGAATTATTTCACTTTCAACCTGATAAATAAAACTTCCCGAAAGCGATTCCTCTTCTATTGCCTTCGTGAAGGTCTTTATAAGTGCAATGTATCCCGCCTCTTCTGAGAACTTTGCCCCTGTTATGGTACGCTCGCCCGAATGCTTTATTATTGAAATGGCAAACGCATCTCTTCCCAGCTTATCCTTTGCATACTTCTCCGCGCTCCGCGCCTCTGTTAATACATCCTGTAATGCCTGTCCGTAATGCGCTACGGCAATCCCGCAGCTTCCGGTTGCCGGCGCAAAATTACCGGTAACTTCCCCCATAGCCCTGCCAAATCTTAACCTTACTTCTGCAATTATGTCCCAAAGCGCCTGGACTGTGGTAAATGCTATTACATCATCCCCTCCGGCAAAAACCAGCTTCCCCGTCTTTCTTTTTTCTACTGCATCGGGTACTGTATTTATCGAAAATTCTCTGAGCGCTCTGCTTATATTCCTGTGGATATCCGGCGTAACCCTGAATAATTTGCCTGCATTGTTCTTGGTGCTTCCGCTTAACCACTCCCCCATTTTATCGCCGTCAAAATAAAAAACCGCGTAATATTTCGAAGGCTTCTCATTGCCCGCCTTTAGCAGTTCCCTCCGTGCGCTTACAAATCCGCTCAGTTCGTCAGATGCAATCTTTACATCATATTCCTTTTCCAATGCCTGGGGCATCGTAAATTCTTCAAACAGGAACTGGTTATCAGTCTTTAAAAATTCAACCAGAACCTTGTCGTTTTTTGCTTTCTCAAGTAATATTGGATAGTTTGAAGATTTTGTGGTCTTCAGCTTTTCATTTAGTTTCTTATATTCTTCCAGATAATTACTTACTAATATATGGTATTGTTCATCAGCTGATGCCTTATCAATTACAGATTCATTGAACTTCCCGTTTGCCAGATTTACAGTCGATGGAAATGATTCCTTCGTATATCTTTCCGCCATCTCTCTTTTTACTATCGCAAGCGATGAAAGACTTTCTCCCGGCTTATATTTACCCGGATATTTCTTTGCTAAATAATTTTTCGTAAAATCCCTGGAGTTTTTATATTTACCATGGTTTAATGGGAACACAGCCGAATAATTTAAAAACGTGCCACACTTAATTCCGCTTTGTATCAGCGGGTTAAAGTTCCTTATCGTTTTCCTGCAGCCTGAATAGTTTTCCAGATCTATATAATACTTCCCATATTCATTCTCTGTAATATTGTCATCCGGCATGTCCAGGATTGTCCAGTAAACTTCCCAGTATGCGTTTGTCTGGTTTTGCCATTCCAGATTCCATAATGGATGATTCTTAAAATCTTCACCATTATCAATATTGCCTTTGCTCATGTTCACCATTTCATGAATAAAACCAGTTGATGATTCTTTATCAATTAACCTTTTTTCTGCTCTCTGCGCTATCCAGGTTGCTTTTTCAGTCGGCACTTTTGCCAAAAATCTGTTTGGTATCGAAGCAAGCAACATCCTGTCGTCTAAATCTCCTTTCCCTGAAACGTATGGGAAAATGATATCACCATTGTCATTTATTACCGATTTAATAGCTTCGCCCGCTATTTCCGAAAGAATCATGCTGCCGGTAAATAAATCCTGCGTCTTTCTCGATGCGGCAATAAACGACTGCACCGGCCCGATTGTAAATAATAAAAGAGACTGGTTTTTACTCATCTGAATACTCCGCTTAAATGGTTCATAAATTCTTCAGCCCGCGAAAATTCCGGAGTTTTAAGTACATTCTTCTTCCCGTTATGTACCGCAAATATCTTTGCGTTATCAGGTAAAAAATGTGATTCGAAAATTACCAACCCCGGATATATCTTTCCATTGTGCTCGCTTACCTTAAATTTAACCGGCGATGCTCGTCTCTCATATTTTTTTTCATCTCCGCCTGCTTTTATTTTTACTTCCGCTTTTGATCTATCTGAAAATGCAAAATTATGTGGCAACCCGAATATGTTGTCATCAGCTATATCTGTATCCTGAGGCTTAACAGCGTGATATGCGTATGAATGAAAAGTGTTTGGTCTGCTTCCTTTCTCCTGCCGGTTTTCTCTGAATCTTCTCAATTCTTTTCCGAATTTTGTAATTACGTTATTTACATTATTTAATGCATCGGCTGAATAGTACCTAAAGGTAAAATAAGCGGGAGATATGACAGGAAACTTTGGATAAACTTCCGGCTTTTTAATCCCAAAATCCCTGTAAATCTCAGCTAATAACTTTTCATGATATTTCCTGATTTCCGGTTCGGCAGGAGTATTTTCAAAATAAGAATATTTTTCTGACGGGTTTAATTTTATACTGCCGAATCCTCGGTTGCCTTTTGCTCCCATATTCCCAAATGCGCTTAGAAGAGACAAAGAAGCCAGTACATACTTCTCTTTTTCTTCATTGTCTTTAAGAAAAACAATGTTTAGTTCAAATGTGCCGGCAGATTTAATATATTTCCTTGGGAGCTTATTTCTTGTCCCGTCCAGACCATAACCAGCATAAGCAGAAAGTACATTTTTGTCAAATACATCTTTTTCGATTCTGACTTTTGAAATGTTTAAGATAAAACTGCTCTTGCCGGATGTTGATCCGAAGATTTCAAATTCTTTTTTCTGCAGTTCTCCGATTACTTTCGTGTGTTCAGAGAACTTTGAATATAACTCCGCTCCGTATAAAGTCCTGAACCACCACCTGAGCACGCCTTTAATTGAGGCCGGTCTGATTTCCGGTTCCTGGTCATTCGCCCCTGCCATGAAAAGCGGAGAAATAACCCTGCATTCAAATTTGTAAGTTTTCATTTAATCTGACCCGATAATATAAATTTATGATTTAGTAGAGCTGTGCTGATTTTATACAGTCTGTAATTTTCTTAATCTTAATCGCTCCATGGTAAAAATGGGTATGATTAAGGTTAAGAGGAAAACCTGTCGTACATGAAACTCCTGAAAGACTAACAGATAATATACATTATTATTTTTCAAAAAACATCGGTACAAGTACGTAGGTGGGCTGGTAATTTTCTTAATCATACTCATAATCACACTCATTTCATAAAAAAATGAGTGTGATTAAGGATTGACAGGGGGACTTATCATATACCCGTTTGAATTTTAATCTCTTCTTTGTTATTAAGAGAAGGGAAAGAGAATATTTTCCAAAAGATTATTGATAAATACAGATATACTCCGGCTGTTTAACTGCCGGACAGGGTTACTAACTTCCTTAACCTGTTGTTGATATATGTTTTAACAACAATATAAATATATTAAAATATTACAGGGAGAGAAATAATTTGGGTCTATGTTGTTTATAGTGGGTAAAAAGAGAAAAGCAGAGTAAATTTGGAT
>JBAXDX010000006.1:0-55080 GCA_037140715.1 Ignavibacteria bacterium | reverse complement strand
AATATGATTAGGCTTATATGGTTTAATGCGCAATTTAAGGTCAGATTCCTCAAGAGTTTTATCACTCTTGCGATTATTGCACACAATGCAGGCGGCTACAAGGTTTTCCCATGTCTCTTCGCCGCCACGGGATTTGGGAATAATATGGTCAACAGTCAAAGCCAGATCACCCCGTCCGCAGTAGGAACATTTATACTGGTCCCTTTTGAGTATATTTTTCCGCGTAACTATAACTTTCCTGTACGGCACGGGAACAAACTTGTTCAGCCGGATAACGCTTGGCCAGGTAATAGATTTGTACGAACTGTGAAGATATTTATCAGCTTTGCCGGAGACTGTCTGCGCCTTATTCAGAATAATAAGAATAACAGCTTTCCTTACATTGCATATCGACAAAGGTTCATAGCTCTGGTTTAAGACCAGCACCTTAGCATTCAGCTTTCCATATAATTCTTTGCGAGGCTCGAAGTTCCCCTCCTGCTTTGCTTTTCTTTACATATAAAAATAATCTGAAAATTACTCTTAAGATGAGCAGTAAAATCATGACAACAGGCACAAACTGAATCGCGCTCCGATGTATCTGTTTTGCCCACAGTAATATCATTACAACAACAGCTATGACAGCGTCAGATAATTAAATAATTCATAATGGCGTTTGTTCAGCTTATTGCCCATGTTTTATTATTCCGCCACAAAGTACATAACCATGCTCATCATATAAAACAACAGACTGACCGGGCGTAATGGCGCTTTTACCTTCATTAAATTTTAGATAAAACGAATCATCATTGCCGGCAGAAATTACCTCGGCAGGCGATCCTTTGTCTGAATATCTTATTTTGCATAATATCTTCTCCCCTTTTTTCAGGGTGGCGATGCTGACATAATTTATATCCCCGGCAAATAGTTCCGTCTGCAAAAGATCCTGCTTATCTCCGATTTCTATGATATTATTCCAATAATCTATCTTTTTAACATAAACCGGACGCCCCATCGCTAATCCAAGGCCTTTCCTTTGACCGACTGTATAAAAGGGAATCCCTTTATGCTGTCCGACTTTCTTACCGTCAAGCAGAATATCACCAACAGGAATATTTTTAATTGTATCAGGGATTCTTTCCCTAAGAAATCTCTCATAGTTATCGTCTGCCACAAAGCAGATTTCCTGGCTGTCCGGCTTTTTCGCAGTTTTAAGTGCAAACTTCACAGCCAGTTCCCGTACTTCCGGCTTTGTATAATTACCGAGCGGGAATAATGTTCTCTTAAGGCTCTCCTGCGTCAGCCCCCAGAGAGCATACGTCTGATCCTTGCGGTTATCCTTAGAGTTTTTCAGGCAGTAACGATTTGTTCCGGGGTTATACTCTGCCTGAGCATAATGCCCGGTAGAAACAAACTCTGCATCCAGCGCGTCAGCTTTCTTCAGCAGTTCTTCCCATTTTATCTTCCGATTGCAGATAACACACGGATTTGGAGTTCTGCCATGCAGGTATTCATCCACAAAGTTATCAATTACATTTTCTTCAAAAGCCTTAGTGAAATCCACGGTGTAATGTGCAAAACCGAGCCGGGTCGCCACGTTTTTAGCATCATAAATGGCATCAAGCGAGCAGCATCCGCTCTCATGTTTTGGAGCACCGCCAACTTCCATAAAGCCCCAGGTTTTCATGGTTATGCCAATAACATCATACCCATCCTCAACCAGAAGCGTGGCTGCAACGGAGCTGTCCACCCCGCCACTCATTGCCATAATAACTCGTCCTTTACTCAAAAAAAACAGTCCTTTCGAAATTTATCTTTTTCAGGCATATTCAATCCGCCTGATTATGTTATTTATTATTTCGTTGCCAATATAATTATTTCAAAAGCAAGATTCCATAATAATAAAAAAGTACCGGAGGGTCATCCCCCTTTAAATTTTATTATTGCTACGGATTTTAACCTGCGGCAGTTGAAATCCGTTCATTTATCGCGTAAATTGTACTCATTCAAAATTATTACGGATAAAGATGACTAAGAAAAAGTTTGTTATTGTCGATGCTCTGTCTCTCGCCTACAAAGCATATTTTGCGTTTATTACCCGTCCCCTTATTACGAAAAAAGGCGAACCTACCTCAGCTACCTACGGATTTGTTAACCAGCTGATTAGAATACTTGAAGTAAATAAACCGGACTATATTGCCGTAGCTTTTGACTCTAAGGAGAAAACTTTCCGCCACGAACGTTACGAGCATTATAAAGCTAACCGCGCAGAGATGCCCGAAGATATGATTGTTCAACTGGCACGTATTAAGGAAATTGTAGAAGCATTTAATATCCCCATATATATTCTGCCAGGCTATGAAGCTGATGATATTATCGGTACTGCCGTAAAAATAGCCGAGAGTATGGGACTTGATTCATACGCAATTACTCCTGATAAGGATTTTAACCAGATTGTTACAGATAATATCCGCGTAGTAAAGATGGGCAGAACTACAGATGAGATTATCGTGGTAGATAAACAGAAAATTAAAGATGATTTCGGATTTGAGCCTGTTCAGATGATTGATTATCTCGCTTTAATCGGCGATGCATCCGATAATATTCCCGGAGTTGCAGGTATTGGTCCTAAAGGTGCCCTGCCTTTAATTGAATCATTCAAAACAATTGAAGGGATTTATGAGAATCTTGATAAAATTGACAAGCCCGCTCTTAAACAAAAACTTATAAATGGACGAGAGTCCGCCTTTCTGTCCAAAGAACTTGCCACTATACATACTTCCGTCCCCTTCGAATGCGATATTACAAAGGCAGTCTTTGAAAAGCCTGATATCAAAAGACTTAAAGCAATATTTGAAGAACTTGAGTTTAAGAATTTCCCGGCAAAGATTGATAAGCTTTTTAACTCCCCTGCTGAAATATGCGCCGGGACGGAAGCCGGACCGCTACCTGCTGAAATTACAAAATTTGACGGGAATCTGGTTAAATACAGGCTCATTAAAACCCACGAGGAGGCAAAGATGCTTGCCGAATCGTTAAGTAATGTCCATGAATTTGTATTCGATACTGAAACAGACTCCCTCGACTATTTTGAGCTTAATCTTGCCGGAGTTTCATTCGCCATTGAAGCCGGAGCGGCTTATTTTGTCGCACTTAATCCTTTTGTTGTATCAGAAGATTTATTTGCACTAGACCTTTCCGACAGACTGAATATTAATGACTTTATCAAATTATTTAAGACTGTATTTGAAAATAATGGAATCAGGAAGATTTGTCAGAATGGAAAGTTTGATATCTCGGTGCTCAGGAAATATGAAATTGAGGTGAAAAACTTTTACTTTGATACAATGCTCGCAAGCTACGTCCTGGACCCCGACCAGAAACATGGTATGAATGATTTATCTAAAAAATATCTGGGCTACGCGCCTATCGCTATTACTGAGCTTTATGATGTTAAGAAAAATCCTAAGGATATATTCAGGGTTGAAGCCGAAAAGCTCTCGGACTATAGCTGCGAAGATGCTGATGTTACTTATAAGCTGTATCAAAAGCTTGCCGGCGAACTGGAAAAGAGCGGACTGACAAAACTCTGCCATGAAGTTGAATTCCCGCTTGCTCCTGTACTTGAAGATATGGAACGCACGGGCGTTAAAATAGATACAACTATGCTAAGGCAGTTCAGCCGCGACCTGCTAATCCTGATGGACAATTATACAGCGAAAATTTACCAGCTCGCGGAACAGGAATTTAATATTAATTCCCCGCTTCAGCTTCAGAAGATATTGTATGACAAGCTTGGACTTGCTACGGGGAAGAAGACTAAAACAGGATTTTCAACCGATGCCAGTTCGCTTGAAGGCTTAAAAGGCGAACATGAGATTATTGACATTATCCTTAACTACCGTCAGGCTGCGAAACTTAAATCGACTTATGCAGATGCACTGCCAAACTTAATACATCCTAAAACGGGACGGCTTCATACTTCGTTTAACCAGACCGTGGCTTCAACCGGACGGCTTTCAAGCAATAATCCAAATCTCCAGAACATTCCAATCCGTACCGAGATGGGAAAAGAAATCAGGAAGGCATTTATCGCAAGGGACAAGGACTACGTGCTGCTCAGCGCCGACTACAGTCAGATTGAACTGCGTATTATGGCCAGCATCTGCGGTGATGAAACCCTTGTCAAAGCATTCAGAAATCAGGAAGATATTCACCGCAGCACCGCAGCTTTAGTGTTTATGACTGCCCCTGAGGATGTAACTCCCGATATGCGCCGCAAAGCAAAGGAAGTCAACTTCGGTATCCTGTACGGAATCGGTCCGTTTGGTCTTAAGACAAGGCTTGGAGTTACACAGGCACACGCCAAAGAAATCATTGATACTTATTTCAATACTTTTAAACGCGTCAGCAGCTTCATGTCTGATTCCATTGAAAAAGCCAGAAAAAACGGTTATGCCGAAACTCTTAACGGCCGCAGACGATTCCTTGTTAATATTAACAGCAGCAACAGGAATGTCCGCCAGTTCGAGGAGCGTGTCGCTATTAATATGCCAATTCAGGGAACAGCCGCCGATATGATAAAACTCGCGATGATTAATATTTATAATGAACTTACGCGCCTGAAGACCCGCACAAAAATGGCGCTTCAGGTTCACGATGAGCTTCTTTTTGATGTTCACAAAGATGAACTTGACGACCTGCGCCCGATAATAAAGAATCTTATGGAAACCGCCCTGCCCCTTGAAGTACCGGTTCTGGTCGAGACAGGCACCGCAGACAACTGGCTGGACGCTCATTAACTTAAACGCATCTCAATCATGCATTATTAGTTTCCTGAGGATGAATAACCATCCGTCCTTTGTTTTCATTTGGCAGGTAATCGGAACTTGGAGGAAATATGTACAGCAGTATTCACAATCTCGATAAACTATATTAGGATTATTGGGAACTATTACCCGGCTGGCATGTTTGTGATTTATATTTTTGCGTAAAAGGATTTCATTATGCATGGGAGAATAAATAATAAAAGCAGGATATTTGCTTCAATATTACTATTGGGGTATTTATCTTTTGTTTTATTAAGCATTACTCACTTCCATTCGGCAGAAACAACCTGTAACTCAAATCTAACATCTCAATTTGCAAGCGATACTTCCTTTTCAAAGACTCCAAAAGAGTCGGCAGATAATTGTCCAATCTGCCATTTGTATTCTTCGATTAATTTCTGCCTGTTGACGGGAGTAATCGCACCGGATTTAACCGTTCAGAGCAAGATAAGCCTGAACAATAAAACCGGATACAAATTTACCCTTTCTGAAATGCTATTCCCGCGCGGCCCTCCGGTTTCAATTTCCTTTTCGATCTAACAATTCTATTTGACCTAAAAGCATAATTACACATAGTCTCTGTGCTCCTATTCTAATTTATATAAGCGGAGGCAGTATAATTATTTATTATTCCGAATAATATTCAGGTATGAACAATAATTCTCCTGCCCAAGAGGTAATCATTGCTAATACCCGAATATCTATTACAAAAACAGGGTTATTTATATTCTATAATTCATAAAAAAGGGAAATTAAGATGGTTTTTTTAAAATATTTTGATAAGTCAGCAGTAAAGAATAAATTCCGCGTAACTGATTTTTTGAAAATGCACATACTGGCAATTATATTTTTAGCAGTTCTGTCATTTCAGAACAGGCCAGTGGCTGGTATTTCAGGCATGAGTAATAACAATATCAGGGAAAACGGACCAGCCACAAAAGAGACAATAAATTATATTGTTACCATAACAGATATAAATACATTGGTCCCATTGCAGTATGTGGTTGTCGTTTTGACTCAGGGGAAATATACTGTCGCACAGGCCTCAACGAATCCATTTGGCCGGGCAACATTCAATGAGATTAGAAATGGCAGCTATCAGTTGTTAACTCATTATGTCGGATACTATGATGCCAATTATACCGTTCTGGTTGATTCACTCCACAAAACCTATTCAGTAAAGCTTTCAGAAAAGAACATTCAGACAAATGAGGTAATCATTCAGGGGCAGAAACTTAGTAACCTTTCAACCTCAATCGATATGATAACAGGCAGCCAGATATTTGAAGGCGAAACCTATCATGCTCCGCCACTTGCTTCAATGACACAACTGATTACACAAAATCTGACAGGTACTGTAAAGGCACCGACTGGTGAGGTTCACATAAGGGGCCAGCATGGTGAGTTCACTTACCTTGTCGATGGGATTCCAATTCCACTGGGCGTATTTGGAGGATTAAACGAAATTGTAGATCCAAAGGTAATTTCAAAAGTTACTTTCTATACAGGAGGTTTTCCGGCTGAATACGGAGGCCAGATTACAGGACTGATGGATATTCAAAACCGGGTGCCCACGGGCAGGTTCCATCTGGACTTTTCCACATTTGCAGGGAGTTACCTGACTTCAGGTAACGATTCGCTCCAAGGCAACCACACAGGTAGTTTCAGTGCACTTAACTCCAATGGGCAGAGTCTTTCACTAAGTGACCATATCGGAAGGCTGGGTTATTTTATCGGGGTCTCTCGCCAGGAAACTGACAGAAGAATAGACCAGCCGACAGAAACATTATTTCATGACCATGGATTTGATTATTTCACATACGGAAAGTTTGATTACCTCTTAACTGAGCATGACTACTTAACTGCCAATCTTAATTACAGCAAAACTCAGACTCAGATTCCTTTTGATCCAGCTGAAGGATTTATCTCTGATGACCAGTCCTCTTACAATGCATTCCAGACGATTTCATATTTCCACACAATCTCAACTGAACCAGAAAGTGAAACAAACCTGTTTATAGGCGGATTTGCACGCGAAGGCAACCTGAGTTTTAATCCCAATATAAACGATGATAATCAGGTTTTCCTCAATGAAGATACAACAACAGGATATGTCATCGGTCAGAACAGAACTTTTACTACGCTTGGACTCAGGGTAAAATATGACCAACAGATATCTCATCATTTCCAATATGCCATCGGCTTAAATTACAGCAATATTTCCGGGAAAGAGAACTTCAGGTTTTTCAATGCCTCAGACAACAGTATAAATAATAACTCAAACTATAACGGCTATGATGCAGGTTTCTTTGCACAGACGATGTGGCATCCCCGCGAATGGACAAGATTGGACTTAGGACTCAGATATGACATACATAATGCTCCTTCGACTGCCGATCAATCGCAATTATCACCAAGAATAAAATGGAACATTTTTATAGATGAACTCAACAGCTTTTCGCTAAGCTATGACAGGCTCTTCATGCCAACAAACATCGAAAATCTCGGTGCCATAGCCTCCCTGATTGGAAACAACGCCACGCCGACACTACCGGAAAAGGATAATCTTTATGAGATTTCATTCTTACGGAACTGGCAGAATGGTTTCAGCACAAAGTTAGCCGGATTTTATAAACAATCATCACCCGGACTTGACGATGAGACATTGGGATCGAGTACAATTAGAGTTAATGTTAATATTGACCAGATCATAGTCAGGGGTGTTGAACTTGCTATTACTTTCAGCAATCCGGGCAACCCGCTTTCGGGCTATATAAATACATCGGTAATTCACGCCTATGGACGCGGTCCTGTTTCAGGGGGTTTCCTGCCGGCGGATTCATCTGCGGATGCTTTTGACCTCGACCATGACCAGCGTCTGGGAACTGTAATAAGCTTAAACTACCAGCCGGAGAACTGGTTTGTAAACCTTACAGCAAATTATGGCTCAGGACTTGCGAACGGTAATGGTAATGTAATATTTCAGACCGGCCTGTTTGACTTCAATCAGGCGGGACACACAACTCCATGGTGGATACTCAATCTGTCGGCCGGATATACTTTTAATTTGGCACACGGGCAATCCTTTGAGCCATCATTATATGTAACTAATATACTGGATAATGCACATCTGATTAAGGGAGCATTTTTCAGCGGTGCAAGTTTCGAAGAAAGAAGGAACGTGATTTTTAGATTAACATACCATTTGTAAATAAAGAAAATCCCCGCTCCGGATATAATTCCGGACGGGGATTTTTTGCAGTTATGCAGCTTTCTTTAGCGAACCAAAGGAACCATTTCTGCCAGTTCCATTCCTTTCTTTAATGCCTCTTCATTTAAAGGTATCATGTGATGATACCTTTCAGGCAGCACCTTCTTTAAGCCTTTTAATATGTTTTCGTATGCAATAATGGGTTTTCTCTTTAAGAATGCGCCAAGTATAATCATATTAAGGATTTTTGTATTCTTAAGCTTTGCGGCTTCATTTGCCGCTTCAATCGGAAGAATATCAATGTCAGTCCTTATCGGGTGAATAAGTATTGTACTGCTTTCATATATCAGCAGACCACCCGGCTTTACAGCTTGTTCAAATTTATCGAGCGATGGCTGGTTTAAGGTAATAACAGTATCAAATCTGGCAAGAATCGGAGAACTGACAGCCTCATCGCTGATAATTACGATACAATTAGCCGTACCGCCCCTCATTTCCGGACCGTAGGAAGGCATCCAGCTTACTTCCTTATTTTCCATAACACCGGAGTAACAGAGAATCTGCCCCATCGAAAGAACGCCCTGCCCGCCGAAGCCCGCAATAATTATTTCTTCGCTCATCATTTTATCTCCTTATCGTCCGGTATCTTTATATCCCCAAGCGGATAATATGGCAGCATATTTTTTTCCAGCCATTTATTTGACTGAACGGGAGTCATCTTCCAGTTCGAAGGGCAGTTTGTTACGATTTCAACAAAGCAAAGCCCGCGGTTTAACTTCTGGTACTCAAAACTCTTTAAGATTGCTTTCCTGGCTTTTCGTACATTATTCGGAGAATTAACCGCAGTTCTTGTAGCGTAATAAACACCTGGCAGAGCGGCAATCATCTCGGTAATCTTAAGCGGACTGCCCGTTGTTGCCACATCGCGACCAAAGGGCGAAGTACTGGACTTCATACCCGGCAGGGTAGTCGGAGCCATCTGTCCGCCGGTCATCCCGTAAATGCCGTTATTAACATAGACAATTAAAATATTTTCGCCACGGTTGCAGGTGTGAATAGTCTCCGCTGTACCGATAGCCGCAAGGTCACCATCTCCCTGATATGAAAATACATATTTATCAGGGTAAACTCTCTTTATACCGGTTGCAACCGCTGATGCTCTGCCATGAGGTGCCTGGGACATATCTATATTAAGATAATTATAAACAAATACGGCACAGCCGACCGGAGCAACTCCGATAGTTTCCGACTGTATGCCAAGTTCATAAATAACTTCAGCCAGTAACCGGTGCACCACACCGTGCCCGCAACCCGGACAGTAATGGTTTGGTGTGTCTAAAAGAGTTTCAGGTTTTTCATAAACCAGATTATCCTCCGAACATATATCATCCGAATAAGAAACTCCTGAGAACTTAACTTCTTCTTCAAGCATTGCTCTTTCGTTCATACTGGTTCTCCCATAAACATTTCTTCAATTTTAGCAAGAACTTCTTCAGGTGAAGGTATTACCCCGCCCATTCTTCCATGAAATTTCACCGGTTTAAGTCCGTTTACTGCAAGACGGACATCTTCGACCATTTGCCCCGCATTCATTTCAACATCAAGAAAACCCTTTACGATTTCCTTTTGGGCAAGCTTGTTTAAAGCCTCCGATGGGAAAGGCAGGACAGTCCGCGGTCTGAAAACTCCTGCTTTAATACCTTTTTCACGCGCAAGCTGAGCAGCTTTCTGACAAATTCTGGCAATAAGTCCGTAGCCTGTTAAAATTATCTCCGCATCATCACAGCGGACTGTCTCATAGCGTGTTTCTTCTTTTGCAATTGCTTTATATTTGTTCTGAAGATGAATATTAGTCTCTTCCATCTTTTCCGCCTGTATGTGAAGAGATGTAATTACATTTTTCTCCCTGTTCTTTGGTTTGCCGACCGTAGCCCAGGTCTCAACCGCAGTAATTTTCGGCTGTTGTTCAAACAGTTCTACTTTTTCCATCATTTGCCCTAAAGCGCCATCGGTAAGAATAAGTACCGGATTGCGCCATTTAAAGGCCAGGTCAAATCCAAGCCGGACGAAATCAACCATTTCCTGTACTGTCGATGGAGCAAGCACGATAAGACTATAATCCCCATGTCCGCCTCCTTTAACCGCCTGGAAATAATCTCCCTGCGATGGCTGTATGGTTCCGAGTCCCGGGCCACCTCTTACTACATTTACAAGCAGACAAGGCAGTTCAGCACATGCAATATAAGAGATACATTCCTGCATAAGACTCATACCCGGACTTGAGGAACTGGTCATGACCCTTTTTCCTGTGCCAGCCGCACCATAAACCATATTTATCGAAGCAATTTCACTTTCAGCCTGAAGGACAACCATACCGGTACGGGCAGACGCTTCAAGGCTTAAATATTCCAGCACTTCTGACTGCGGGGTGATTGGATAACCAAAGTAAGCATCACATCCGCAACGAATCGCTGCTTCAGCCAAAGCTTCATTGCCTTTCATTAGTCTGAACTCTTTCATGCTCCTACCGTTACTGTTATATCATTGGTTACGTTAGTAATCGCTACGACCAGCTCCGTTTTCTTCACAGTTTTTCTGTAAACCCTGACTATGCCTTCCGGGCACACAAGTGCGCAGTTAGTACATCCGGTGCAATTATCCTCAATCTTAACAACGTAATGGAACCCCTTAATGTTCAGCTTGCGGGAAAGTTCAAGGGAATCCTGCGGACAAGCATCTACACAGAGTTCGCATCCCTTACATTTTTCCACATCAATTATTATATCGCCTTTAACTTTGGCCATTTTTTATTGCTCCGTTATTTATTCAAAACGAAAAAAGTTACTCATAAAGCGGAGTAACATTTACCCGGTTTAATTTCTTTAATTTCGAGTAAGTTTATATTAATAATTCTAATAACCAATATTTTCTTTATTCAGTTTCAAATTCATCCCGTGCATGTTTATCCGCATGATATGAACTCCTTACCAGTGGCGATGATTCTACTGCAAGATAACCCATCTTAAGTCCTTCCGTCCTGAACATCTTAAATTCTTCCAAAGTTACATAGCGGTCAACCGGAAGATGCGCCTTTGTCGGCTGGAGATACTGCCCTATCGTCAGAATATCGCAGCCATGAGCCTTTAACTCTCTCATAAGCTCAAGGATTTCCTCAGTTCTTTCACCAATACCAACCATGATTCCGCTTTTAGTTTTCAGCCCTTTTGACTTAAACCACCTGATAAGTTCAAGACTTCTTTCATACTTTGCCTGCGGTTTTACAACGCTGTAAAGTCTGCGGACAGTTTCAAGATTATGGTTTAATATATCAGGCGGATTATTCAGAATGATGCTGAAAGCTTCTTCACTTCCCTTAAAATCAGGGATAAGTATTTCTATAGTACATTCAGGACGGTTTTGGCGTATCAGTCTGATTATTTCAGCAAAAACTGAAGAACCTCCGTCTTTTAATTCATCGCGGTTAACCGAAGTAATAACAACATGCCTTAATTCAAGCCGTACTGCGGCTTCAGCTACCCTTTCAGGCTCTTCGGGATCGAGCTTACCGGGCATTCCGGTTTTTATATTGCAGAACCCGCAGCTGCGCGTGCAGATACCGCCTAAAATCATAAATGTAGCTGTCCGGCTGTTCCAGCATTCTCCCATATTCGGACATTTAGCCTCTTCGCAGACAGTATGCAGATTAGAATTACGCATAAGCCGGTAAACATCCGAAAAATTCTTTCCGCCTGGCAGTTTAACTTTCAGCCAGTCAGGTCTTTTTCCAATATCCGGCTTATCTTTCTCCGCGGCTTCCTTAAATTGTCTTTGATATGAATTTATCAAAACTGCAACCTTTCCAAACTTATATATAGAATATTTACTCCGTCAAATTTAGCGAAAAACTCCGAACAAAAAAAGCTGAAGCTTATAGTGCATAAAATAACCCGTAACCATCCCGCAACGATTTTAAGAACCGTCCGCAGTACATTTTACCCGTATTATTGCCATTCTGCTCTAATAATTTTCTTTTACAAGACAAAATCAGAACTCGAAGCACTTTAAAAATCATTTTTGGAGCAAAATCAGGAACAGATTCACCTCAAAAACCATCTTTCAAGCAAAATTAGAAGAAGATTCACCTTAAAAATCATTTTTGAACACAACTGCGAATGCAGTTCGCTTCAAAAATCTTTCCTGAGGCAGTTCTCAGATTGAAATTAGTCCAAATCCACTAAATCAGAACGGCGGGATTGTATTCCGCTCCGACAGCCGGCTTATATCTCCCTCTGAATATTGTTCATAGCCGAAAAGTCCGGCAAAATGCTTAATAATCTTTCCCTTTACTTCAGCTATGGGAATATCCGCTCCCAGTTCTTTTCCCAGCGAAGTTATACTTTTATCCCTGATTCCGCATGGTATTATTCCGTTAAACAGACTAAGATCGGTATTAACATTAACCGCAAAGCCGTGCATAGTAATCCAGCGACTAATCTTAATACCGATAGCGGCTATTTTCCTGTTTTCAATCCATACGCCGGTCAGCTTGTCTATCCGGTCCGCCTCAAGCCCGTAATCCGCACAGGTTTTTATTATCACTTCCTCAAGATTACGAAGATAAAGATGAGTATCTTTGTGCCATAAGTCCAGATTAATTATTGGATAACCCACAACCTGTCCGGGGCCGTGGTATGTAATATCGCCACCGCGGTCTGTTTCATAGACGGATATGCCTTTTTCTTTCAGATAATTGTCAGAACCTGTAAGATTAACCTTATCAGTAACTTTGCCTAAGGTGTAAGTATGCGGATGTTCGAGGAGATAAATTGTGTCGGCAATTAAATCGCGCCTTCTTGCCTCAAAAGTCTCTTTCTGCAGCTTCCAGGCTTTATCATAACTGATAAGTCCAAGGTCGAAGTATTCCAATTGCCTGTTATATGTAAACTGATTCCCGATTATGCTGCTTCCATTGATTTTACAAATATAAATCCTGTTGTTGTACTAACACAGGGGAATAAAAAATAATTCAATTAAGGGAGAAGTAATAAAATAAAAACAATGAAACTGAATCCGAATAATTTTATATTGTCAGGGGATTATTTATTGCAAAAATATGCACCTGCCATTTTTACTTCTTTCCCAATTCATTTTGGAATAATAATATGCCGGTAAACTTAAGAATCAAATACAAAGACATAATTAACCGGGTTCAGGCGGAGTTTTCATTTACGCCGGAGCTTACGCTGATACTCGGTAGCGGACTTGGTGGCTTTGCCAGAACTGTAAATACAATAAAAACTATTAAAACCCGGGTAATAGAAGGCTATCCTGTTTCGACAGTTGCCGGGCATGAAGGGGAAATCCATTTTGCCGAATATAAGGGAAAGAAGCTTCTTTTGTTTCAGGGCAGGGTTCATTTTTATGAAGGCTTCCACATTGCTCAGTGTATTCTGCCTGTTTTATTGTCACACTCGCTCGGCTGTAAAAATCTGTTGCTTACCAATGCTGCCGGCGGAGTCCATCCGAACCTCCTGCCCGGCGCATTAATGCTGAACACTTCCTTCAACCCGATGAATATTAAAAAAGAGATTTCAGGTCTGATTGAAATTCTACCGCAGGGGGAAAGGGATATATTTTCAGACTTCCCTTCAGATGGTTTCCAAAATTTAATCAGGGAATCAGCCATTGACGAGCAGATTCAATTATTTGAAGGTCAGTACTGGCATACAAAAGGTCCCGGTTATGAAACTCCGGCTGAAATAAAAATGATAAGAGCATTTGGCGGAGATGCGGTCGGCATGTCAACGGCGCATGAAGCTGTTTACGCAAATAGTCTTGGAATACGAACGTCTGCAATCTCCTGCATAACTAACCTTGCCACAGGTATTTCGCAAAAGAAGCTTTCGCACAAAGAGGTTACGGATACGGCTGATCAGGCATCCCCGGCTTTTGAACGGCTGATAAAAAGAATTATTGAAATGATATAAAAGAAGAAGAATTATAAATCCAGCTTTTATTTACCACTAATACGAAAAATGCTTAACATAAAGTATATATCCCAAAACCACAGCAATAACTGACAAAGTAATAAGAACTACCTTTACAGGAATACTAATTTTCTGCGGATGCAGTATCTTCTGGTCCTGCTCTGAAGGATCGCTTCTAGCATAATCACCTTTTTCGATTGACCAGTTTTCATATTCTGACTGGTCGGACTTATCCTGCATTTGTTTTTCCCCATTAAATATTTACAGCCTGGAATGAACTGGCATTACTGACTATGAATATGTCTGAATTGATTGTTGATAAACCCGGGTTCTGTTTTTCAGATGTTTGACACGAACAAGTTATGATTCCTGTCTTTGAAAAATACTTCACGGTTCTAAATTCCTTAACCTGACAGCATTACGTCTATTATACCGAACGGAAAACCACAAATAACATAATTTCTGAAAGATTATCAGCAATATATACTATTTTCATTTAAAAACATCGGTATAAGTACGCATAAAATTTGGCAGATGATGATATTTCGGGTTATTTTTTATACAATTTTTTAGATTATTATACCGGAGCCGATAATCTTTCAGAAAAAGAACCTGCCAGGTCATGCTATGCAAAAATATCAGAACTGTGATTTTTATGATTAACTACGATTCATCTCATTATGATATGCACTATTATACCAAATCTTCGCTACTCAATCCAGAACGATAATGCCATGCCTGCAGCATTCAGATATCTTTTCTTATTGTCTGCTGTTATATAATATGATTCCGGATATATTTAATGCAACCTTGTGCATATACATGCGGATATATAGAAGATTTATGAATACATTTCCATTTTTAGTTTGACAGATACTATTCAAATGATTATTTTTACATCAATGAAAAACAATTATTTACATATCACGATAAAAACCATTTCAACACTAAGCGAGCCTCAGCCACGCCGATATCTCCGCCCGTACAGGGTTTAGAATACTTCGTTTCATTTCATCACATTCTATATTTTTTCTTATTTAATATCTTAGTCCGGAGTTTCAATGATTTCAATCGGCATTATTGGTGGTAGCGGTTATACCGGGAAAAAACTTCTTGAGTATTGCAGCTATCATCCCTTTGTTAGTGATTTTAAGGTCTATGGCAATTCAACAGCCGGCAGTTCAATATTTACTGTGTTCCCCGAACTGGCGAGAATTATCGATGATTTCAAAATTGAATCGGTAAAGAATACTTCAGATGAGCATGACCTTTATTTTATTGCCCTGCCTCATGGCGAAGCGCTTAATTATGTTCCTGCTTTGATTGAAAAAGGTAAAAAGGTAATTGACCTCGGCGGCGATTACAGACTTGATGATGCAAATGTTTATGAAATGTGGTATAAGCTTGCTCATAATTCAGCGAATCTGTTAAATAAAAAACTTTACGGACTGGCGGACTATCCGGGTACAGATTATTCGGGCGTTCAGCTTATTGCAAACCCCGGATGCTATCCTACCGCTACACTGCTCGGTATTCTGCCTTTATTAAACCTCGGTAATAATGAAATTATCGTGGCAGGCACGGCTGCATACAGCGGTACAAGCGGAGCTGGCAAAACAGCCAAAAGCGAGATGCTTATGAGTGAGATGCACGGCAATGTCAGAGCTTATAATGTTAATAACCACAGGCATCAGCCGGAAATTTTGCAGGTCATGAATAAACTTGGTTTTACTGCGCCGTTTGCTTTTACTACTCACTTGCTGCCGGTTTCAAACGGTATTTATGCCACAACTACTGTTCATTTGAAAAACAGCGTCAATGAAGAAGAGATTAACAGCATTTATAATAATATTTATTCGAACAGTTATTTTGTGCGGATGAGACCTGTGCCGCCAAACCTTAACTGGGTAACCGGCACTAACTTCTGCGATATAAATGTATCGGCAAAGGATAAAACAATAGTAATTACATCAACAATTGACAATTTAATAAAAGGTGCTTCAGGACAGGCTGTTCAAAATATGAACAGGCTTTATAACTGGGATGAAAAGCTTGGTCTTATAAGTAATAAGGGAGAGAAGAATGTATCAGTTTATTGAGAACGGAACCGTTACAACGGTAAATGGATTTAAAGCCGCCGGCATTTTCTGCGGTATTAAAAGGAAAAGAAAAGATATTGCTTTGATTTATTCTGAAACTCCGTGCACAGCAGCAGGGACTTTCACAATTAATAAAGTTAAAGCCGCTCCCCTGCTCGTCTCAAGAAATATAATCAATAAAGGCGGAACTGTAAAGGCTGTGCTTGTAAATTCAGGCAATGCAAACGCGTGTACAGGCAAAGCAGGAATGCAGGACGCGAAAGAAACACAGGACTACTGCGCTAAGAAGCTGGGTATAAAGACTTCTGAAGTTCTTATCAGTTCGACCGGAGTAATCGGAAAGAGAATGCCGGTTGATACAATACTTTCCGGTATTGATCAGATTGTTCCATTGCTGAGCACAGATGGCGGAATAGATGCCGCCGAGGCAATTATGACGACTGATACAAAGATAAAATCATTCGCTGTTAAGGTTTTCCTGAAGAATCAGGAAGTAACAATCGGCGCGATATGCAAAGGCAGCGGAATGATTATGCCTAATATGGCTACGATGCTTGCTTTTATTACAACGGATGCCGTCATCAGCCAAACGGTTATTAAGAAAGTTCTGCTTGCTTCGGTTAAGAATACATTTAATAAAATTTCTGTCGATGGCGAGACGAGTACCAATGATATGGTAACGCTGATGGCAAACGGTCTTTCGGGAGTTGTGATAGAAGAAAACAGCGAAGAAGAGAATCTGTTTCAGCAGGCACTTGAAGCAGTCAGCCAGGAGATGGCAAAATCAATTGTTTCAGATGGCGAAGGTGCAACAAAGCTTGTTACAATTAATATCAATAATGCGAAGAGCGTCAAAGATGCTGATAAAGTCGGGAAGTCAGTTGCAAATTCGTTGCTTGTTAAGACGGCTATTTATGGGCGCGATGCCAACTGGGGAAGGATTATGTCGGCTGTCGGTACAAGTGGCGCAAGCGTGAACCCGTCAAAGGTAAGTATCAGCTTTAATGATTTGCCAGTACTCAGAGCAGGTTACTCCATTGTTCTTGACGAAGATAAAGCGCTTGAAGTGCTTTCACAAAAAGAATTTGAAATAAATATTAATCTTGAAGCCGGCACAAAAAACGCTACATGGTGGACATGCGACCTCACAGAGGATTACATAAAAATCAACGCCGAATACAGGACATAAATGGAACCAGAAATGAAAATAGCCGTGGTAAAAATAAGTGGCAAGGCATTAAACGATGTATTTACCCAAGATGTCTGGATAGAAACAATAAAGGCTATGCAGGAGAAATATGGCGGAGTTGTAATTGTCCACGGCGCAGGCAGTTCGATTTCCGAATGGTCGCAGGCTTTAGGACTTGAAGTAGCTTTCCACGAAGGACAGAGAGTAACATCAGCAAGCGTGATGGAAGTAGTCGCCGCCGTACAGTCCGGTGTGTTAAATTCAAAAATTGTAAGCAGACTAATCACCTGCGGTCTGAATGCCGTTGGGCTGACAGGCATAGACAGAGGTTCCTTTATTGCTGAGAATATAAATGAGAACCTCGGATTCGTAGGCATTCCCAGGCAGACTGGATCCATAAAATGGATTAATGATTTACTTGATAATAAAGTTGTCCCAGTATTCTCAAGCCTTTGCAGGGATTTATCAGGCAACCTTATGAATGTCAATGCGGACTTCTTTACAGAAATAATGGCAGCATCGTTAAAGGCTGATTCGGTATTTTTTGTCTCGGATGTTCAGGGAGTAAAGCTTGGCGGCAGTATTCAGAAACTTATAGACAGAGAAAAAATAACAAAGGGCATCAGCAATGGCGAGATAACAGACGGCATGATACCGAAACTCAACAGCTGTATGGAATTACTTAATAAAGGAATTAATAAAATTTGGATTGGTGCAAATAATCCTGAAGGAATAAACAATGATAATGACAGCGGAAACGGAACCTGGGTTGTCCAGTCAGCCTGCTAATATGAATCAGACTACAAACGCTGATAACCTGATGCACGGCAAGGCTTTACTTCAGAACTATGCACGCTATGAAGTTGAGTTTGTCAAAGGCGAAGGCGCATATTTGTATGATACTAACGACAAAAAATATTATGACTTCCTCAGCGGTATTGCCGTAACCGGCTTTGGTCATAATCACCCGGTCATCAAAGCGGCTGTTGAGGAACAGTTAAACAAGCTGTGGCATGTATCAAACCTCTTTGAGTCAACACCGCAGGAAGAACTTGCAAAGAAACTTGTGCGCAGCTCCGGTCTTGACAGCGTATTTTTCTGCAATTCCGGTACTGAGGCAAATGAAGCAGCAATAAAGTTTGCAAGGAAATGGGGGAAGGAACGCACACAAATAATTACTGCTTCAGGCGGATTCCACGGCAGGACAATGGGAAGCCTTTCGGCTACCGGTCAGCCTAAGCTTTGGGAAGGTTTTCAGCCAATGACTCCGGGATTTATCCATGTCCCCTTCGGAGATATTGAAGCTGTAAAGGCAGCTTATGACCAGAATGTAGCCGCGATTATGGTTGAACCTGTTCAGGGCGAGAGTGGAATAGTTGTACCGCCGGCGGACTATTTAAATAGCTTAAGGGAGTTTTGCGATGAGCATAATATCCTTCTGATTTTTGATGAAGTTCAGTCAGGCATGGGAAGAACAGGCAAATTTTTTGCTCACCAGTGGGACGGAGTTAAGGCTGATATTATTACGCTTGCCAAAGGTATTGCTAACGGTATTCCGCTTGGAGCGACTATCTGCCGGTATGATATTGCAGAGGTAATGGTACCGGGTACTCACGGCTCTACATTCGGAGGCAATCCGCTGGCAATCGCAGCCGGCAATGCTGTAGCTGATCTGCTCAATGAAAATATGCTTTCCGAAATCTATGCCATCGGCAACAAACTTATGAACGCGATAGTCTCTCTTAACACAGATAAAATAAAAGAAGTAAGAGGAAAAGGCTTAATGATAGGCATTGAGTTTAAGGAAGGCATATCCGCAAAGAAGGTCGCATCAAAGTTACTGGCGGAAAATGTTATTGTCGGCACTTCCGGTGATACTGTTTTACGGCTTCTGCCACCGTTTATCATAACAGAAAAAGAGATATTAAATTTTGTGCTGGCGCTGGTTAATGTGCTTTCAAGGATTTAATTCCGCACGGTATAATAGAATAGTAAACAACCGAAACAGAATGTCAGCAAAATTAAAAAGACAAAATAGAATTAAGGAAATCTTAAACAGCAAGTTTATCTCAAACCATGAGGATATGATAAAACTTCTGTTTAAGGAGGATATAAGTATTACACAGGCAACGCTTAGCCGCGACTTTGCGGAACTGGGTGTAATAAGAACTTTTACTGAATCAGGCCCGCACTATACCTTAAACCAATATGAATCAGGCAAACAGATTGCAAGAATGATCGGTTTTGAGATATTAAGTGTTGAGCAAAATGAGTCTATGGTGGTAATCCGCACGCTTGCCGGACGCGCTCAGGGCGTTGCCCACTATATCGACAGAATTAATGAACCTGAAATCATTGGTACTGTAGGCGGTGATGATACGGTTTTAATAATTCCAAATTCGCATGAAAACATCGGGAAGGTTGTCGGTCTCATAAAAGACATGATGATGCAGCCTCATTCTTATAAACACAAGTAAATTACTAAGGAGTATTAGTCAATTGGGAAAGAAAAAAATTGTTGTAGCTTATTCCGGTGGTTTAGATACCTCCGTAATGGTTAAGTGGTTAAATGATAAATATGATGCAGAAATAATTACAGCCACCGGCGACCTCGGACAGCGCGCCGAACTTGAAGGTCTGGAAGAAAAAGCCATTAAAACCGGAGCTGTAAAATGTATTATAAAAGATTTAAGACATGAATTTGTAACTGAATATGTGTGGAAGGCACTTAAGGCGGGAGCTTTATACGAAGGCGCTTATCCGATGGCTACGGCAATTGGCCGCCCGTTACTGGCTAAACTGCTTGTTGATATTGCAAGAGCTGAAGGCGCTCAGGCAGTTTCACACGGCTGCACAGGTAAGGGAAATGATCAGGTGCGCTTTGAAGTCGGAGTTCAGACACTTGCTCCTGAACTTGAGATTATCGCTCCGCTTAGAGACTGGGAATTCAAGAGCCGCGAAGAGGAAATTGATTACGCCATAGCTCATAATATTCCGGTTAAGGTAACCAAGAAATCTCCTTACTCAATTGATGAAAACCTCTGGGGCATCGCAATCGAATGTGGCGTTCTTGAAGACCCGACAGCCGCCCCGCCTGAAGATGCGTATCAAATTACTACAAATCCTAAAAATGCTCCCGAAGAAGGCACAATTATTAAAATTAGTTTTAATAAAGGCATCCCCGTTGCATTAAACGGCGTTGAATATTCTCCTGTCGAACTTGTTGATCAGCTGAATAAAATCGGCGGAAAGAATGGCATAGGCAGAATGGACTTAATTGAGAACAGGGTTGTCGGCATCAAGTCAAGAGAAGTTTACGAAGCTCCTGCCGCTGTAATTCTTCATAACGCACACAATGAACTTGAAAAGCTCATTCTTGACAAAGAAACTTTCAGGTTTAAACAGGGCGTTTCAGACAAGATCGCTAATTTGATTTATGACGGCTTATGGTTCTCTCCCCTCTTTGACGCTCTTATGGCGTTCGTAGATTCAACTCAGGAGAATCTGACCGGCGAAATTACTTTAGAACTTTACAAAGGAAATATAAAGGTCTTATCGAGAAGTTCAAAGTACAGCCTTTACAGCATGGAGCTTGCCACTTACACGACTGACGATACATTTGACCATTCAGCAAGTGCCGGCTTTATGAAGATATACGGTCTGCCTTATAAAACTATGACACTCGTCAGGAACGGATTAATTGAAAAGGCAGATGACTAATGTTATGGGGCGGAAGATTTAAAGACAAATTAGATAGTGCAGCTTTAAGGTTCTCTTCATCATTAAGTTATGATAAGTTGTTATTGCCTGAAGATATTCAGGGAAGCAGGGCACACGCTGAAATGCTGTGCAAGGCCGGGATAATCGATGGATCTGAATGCTCACAGATAATCAATGGACTTAATTTAATTTACTCAGAATACTCGTTGGGCGCCTGGGTGCCTGACGAGTTATGTTATGAAGATATTCATTCAGCCATTGAAGCCAGGCTTTTTGAATTAATCGGCAAGTCAGCAGGTAAACTGCATACCGGCAGAAGCCGAAATGACCAGATAATTACGGCAGTAAGGCTATGGATAAAAAAAGCCTGCGCGGAAATAATCAGCAACATAACTTCTTTCCAGCATACTCTTCTTGATATTTCATCAAATCATACAAAAACAATTATATCCGGTTATACGCATCTTCAGAGAGCACAGCCCGTATCATTTGCTTTTCATCTGCTTGCCTATGTTGAAATGTTAAGCCGCGATAAGGAAAGATTTGAATTTGCTATGAAACAGGCAGACAGTTGTCCGCTTGGTTCAGGTGCGCTTGCAGGTTCAACACTTCCGCTTGACAGACAATTTACGGCAGAGAAGCTTGGGTTTGCATCCATTACTCAGAACGCGCTTGATGCAGTCTCAAACAGAGATTTCCTTCTGGATTTTTTATCATCATGCGCTGCCGGCATCATGCATTTAAGCCGCCTTTCTGAAGAGATTGTGCTCTGGTCAACTTCCGAATGGAAGCTTGTTAAACTTTCAGATAAATTTTCAACGGGCAGTTCTCTTATGCCACAGAAGAAAAATCCTGATATGGCTGAACTGATACGCGGGAAAAGCGGGAGGATTTACGGCAACCTTACTTCCCTGCTGACAACTATGAAAGGACTGCCTCTGAGTTATAACCGCGACCTGCAGGAAGATAAAGAACCCGTCTTTGATTCTTTTATGCATTACAATGACAGTCTCATCATTATGAACATGATGATTCAGACTATGGAAGTTAATGGAGCAAAATATGCAGAAGAGTTAAAAGGAGATTTTTCACTTGCTACCGATCTCGCGGACTGGCTTGTATTAAAGGGTATTCCATTCAGGGAATCACACCATATCGTTGGAGAAGTAGTTCAGTCAGCTGAGAGCAGACAACTGACATTTGACAGGCTGAATCTTGACGACCTAAAAGCAATTAATCCAATTTTTGATGCTTCAGCTCTTGATTGCTTTGATATAAGTTCTTCTCTTAACCGAAAAAAAACTTTAGGTTCCCCAAATCCTGAACTGGTAGCGGAGCAAATTATACTCTGGAAGAAAAGGCTTAACGAAGGATAGTTTATCGGGCTTCATTCCGCATAAATGCATCATATATTATTTCAGACAACCATCTCTGTCCCATCCCGTTTACACGGCAATCTACTCTAAGAAACAAAAAAAATGCCGCAGGATTTTAACCTGCGGCAACAATATCATATAAACTAAATGAACAGTTCAATTATATTAAAGTGCGGATTTATATTACCGCTTCTTTCCTCTGCCTAATTAACCCACTTAAATACACGGACATAATCAACAACCAGCTGCTTTGGGAAAATCGCAGGATCTACGCCATACAATCCGCCCCAGGAACCGCCTACAGCAACGTTTAAGATTAAATGAAAATTCTTATTAAAAGGCCAGGTCTGCCAGCCGGTATTTTCATTAACGACTGTAAGATATTTCGTAGCGTCCACAAATATTTTTATTGTATCCTTGTTCCATTCAAGGGCGTAGGTATGAAAAGCAGTTTCAACGCCGGGGACAAGAGTAACCGCGGTTTTCTGATTATTGTTCTTAACATTATAAAGATTGCAATGCGTAGTAGCATGTACATTGCTTTTATCGTAGCCTACATATTCCATAATATCCATTTCGCCATTATCGGGCCAGCTTCCATTTCCATAAGTATTAACCGTAGGAAGCATCCAGATAGCGGGCCAAAGACCCCTGCCGCCCGGAACTTTAGCTCTGACTTCAAAACGGCCGTAAGTCCAGTCTGCTTTATTAGCGGTAACAAGCCGCGCCGATGTATAATTACTATTTTTATATACATTATTGCGGGCTTCGATAATCAGCGTGCCGTTCTTAACACGGGCGTTGTTAATATCCTTATAAGTATAATATTGCAGTTCATTATTTCCCCAGCCCCAGTTACCGACATCATATCCCCATTTTGTCGAATCAGGCAGTCCGGTATAATTAAACTCATCCGCCCAAACCTGAACCCAGCCTTTAGGCGCGATTACTGTCTTTAGAACAGAGCTGCTATCCTCCTGCGAATTAATTATAATATCATCAAGACTCAGATTATTTATAACCCGGGGAAGGTTAGTAAATACATTCTTCTCAATCGAATCACCAGTTATAACAAGACTATCTATTTTTATATCAGGAACAGAACTGCCATAAAATGCCGGTCTGTTGAATTGTGCAAATGAACTATTAACTGAACCGGCAGTGGCTAAATGCTGGCTGCCATACATAAGCATTAATTTCTTAATAACAGAGTATTTTTTATCTAATGTTATTTTTGCAAGATAAAACCCGTTCGGAAGTCCGTTTAATTCAAGGTCTATGAAATTTGTCCCTGCGCTGTAATATCTTTCAATTTCTCCTGATACCTTTTCTCCGAGTAAACTATATATATTTACTATGACACTACCGCTATTTGGCAGAGAGAAGCCTATTCTTGTCCTGGGGTTAAAAGGATTAGGATAATTATCAGAAACGGCATAACCGGCCGGGAGTTGGTCATATTTATTCATATCAGAAACATTGGCAAACATAAATGAGCCGTCAACACCGGATTCTGCATTATAAGCTTTTTGAGAGATATAAAGTTTAAGCTGCAAACCCGATAAACCATTTCCCGTCTGGTCAACCAGTCTGCCGGTTATGGTCTGCGATAAGAGAAATGACGGGGATAATATTGTTAAAATGAGTAAAAAATAAAAACATCGTTTCATAATTGAATACCTGTTGTTGACTGAATTAAATTTGTTATCTTAGTTTTTCAAGCATTTTACAAAGCAAACATATCTGAAATCAGAATACCCGCATGGCTGTGCATCTGCTCAGCCAGTTACGCCAAAATATCAGGAAACGGTTTTTTTGCCATTAATATCCCTGTTATTCCTGCCATACCGGCATGTTTCAGCTTCATAATTACTGCGTGCAAGATACATATTATTTTTAAAATTTCAAATTTTTATAAGCATTATGGCGCAGGTCTGAATCACGCATTAAACGGATTTACGGATTCTACAGATAATAAGATAAAGCAGGTCGGCAGTTAATGATTTGCGCTATCATATATATCACAGGAATTGCACAAATCATAGTTCTGATGAATTTTTGCGTAACAATAAGTCAGGTAATGAGAAATAATGGCGTGCAATGGATTATAATTCTATGCAATGAGAAATGACGCCGTGCAATGGATTATGACGGCGTGCAATGGAAAATGACGGCGCGCAATGGATTATGATTCTATGCAATTGATAACGCGTAGAGACGCACGGCCGTGCGTCTCTACAATCTCAATCCTTTCTAATCAAGGAAATGTGTTCCAACGCAATACGGGAATCTTGGAACTGGGAAGACGCTTCAGAAGTCTCAATCCTTTCTAATCAAGGAAATGTGTTCCGACCCAGAGGCATCTCTTACATATTCTCCGTTCTCGTCTTTCGAGTCTCAATCCTTTCTAATCAAGGAAATGTGTTCCGACCCATTTCGGGGGTTTGCAAAATTATTCTTCTTCAGCTAATTTTGTCAAAATATCAAAGGACAATGCTTCATAATCTCTGTGTGCAAGATAAATACTATTTTTATTACTTTCAATCTTATTTTAACAGTACCGTCAGGTTAAGGAATTTAAACATTGCAGATATGTTACCGGAAAGATTAAAATATCAGACGGCGGGTTTTTTCCGAAGGAATATAGCGGTTATTGAAATAAATTCTTGTTTATTTATCACATTAAACGCAATTAATAAAATAAAATACAGGAGCAGAAGTCCCGCTCTGCAACCTATATTTAATGAATCGAACGAATAAAAGGCAGTGGCGATTATCGTAATGGCAAGGAATATTCCGCCTAATTTTCCATATTCATAATTAATCTTATAGAACCTCTGCGTAACAAAGAAAAGAAGCGCTGCCATAATAAGATAACTTGCAAGCGTGGCTAAAGCGGCTCCCGTCATTCCCCAGACCGGAATGAGAGTATAATTCACCGCCACATTGACAACAGCTCCCGCTCCGGTTATATAAGGCAGGTATTTTGTTTTTTCGCCGATAAAAATGCCGGCTGTAAAGTTTATATATATCCCGTTGAATAAATAACCAAGCAGTATTATCGGGATAATCGGCAAACCGCTCCAATAGGCTTTCCCAATCAGCGATATATGGGCAACGGGAAATTTTACAATTAAATCGATGAACAGGGAAAGAAAGACCAGAACTACGCCTCCGGCAAAAACAAACCAGGTAAGAACTCTGGCGAATATCTCCTTAGCATTTTTCTCCTTAGCATTATTAAGGAAGAAAGGCTGCCACGCATACTGGAACATCGAAACAAAAAGCATCATGAAAATGCCGAGTTTGTAACTGGCTCCGTAAATGCCGACAATATTCTTATTTGTAAGAGCCTGGAGTATCGGGCGGTCAATTACCTGGACAACAATTGAGGCAAGTCCCGCCGGAAGACAGGGCAGACCGAATTTAAGCATATTTTTAAGGACTGGCGCGTCAATCCTGAATTTCAGATTTGCCATTATATCAGGCAGCAGCATAAGCAGCGTAGCAACGGAAGCCGCAAGATTGCTGATAAATACGGCTTCAACACCCATTTTATAACTGCGTATCAGGATAATATTTAACGCTACATTTATAATAATGTTGATAGTTCTGATAAGAGCAAACCTGCGGGCTTTTCTGATAAGTCTGAGTTGGGCGAAAGGAATAACGGAAAGAGCATCGAAGAAAAGAATAAGAGCTATATATTTTGTTATAATAGTTTTATCGGCGGGCGCTTCCATAAACTGAGCAACGTAATTATTTCCCCAAAGCATAAGCGCGGTTATAATCAGGGATGAAAATAAGACTAATAAAAACGGAGATGAAAAAACATCGTCTCTTTCATTTTCTTTTTTTAGCGAGGCATATTTAAGATATGCGGAATCCATTCCGTAGAGAAAGACAATATTAAGGAAAGCGATATAGGCGTATGTTGTATTGACGATTCCATAATCATCCGGCGATATTACGTGAGTATAAAACGGAACCAGGAGAAATGTTATAAAGCGGCTCAGGACAGAGCTGATGCCATATACGGCGGCATCTTTGGTTAGTTCTTTTACTTTACTCATTATAGTTTGAACACCGGCTCACGGGGAATATTATTCTTACAAAAAATCAGAGCGCTAAAGTTAAATTGAGCGATATATCCAATGCCCTGACGCTGTGAGTAAGTGCGCCAACAGAAATAAAGTCCACACCCGTTTCAGCAACGGCTTGTACATTATTGAGACTGATACCGCCGGAGGCTTCGGTCAGCGCATTTTTATTAATTAAATTTACAGCCTCATGCATCGCTTCAACTTCAAAATTATCGAGCATAATAATATCGGCTTTGTTGTCGAGAGCTTCCTTTGTCTGCTCAAGGTTAGTAACTTCAACTTCAATCTTAAACCCGGAGTTATTTATCTTCATATATTCACGGCAGGCATTAACTGCATTTGAAATAGAACCGGAAGCGGCAATATGATTATCCTTAATAAGGAACATATCATAAAGACCCATTCTGTGATTGTGGCAGCCGCCATTTTCAACAGCTATTTTATCAAGAAGGCGCAGACCCGGGGCAGTTTTTCTTGTATCGATAATTTTTGTGGCGGTATGTTTTATTTTTTCAGCAAATTTATTTGAAAGCGTTGCGATGCCGCTCATTCTCTGCAAAAAATTCAGAGCGGTTCTTTCAGCCGAAAGTATTGAAGTGGCGCTGCCTTTTACTTCCGCGATAATATTTCCGTATTCTATACTGTTTCCATTCTCAAAATACTTTATAAACCGGAGGGAGCTGTCGAAAAGATGAAACACCCTCTGAGTAATATCAATCCCTGACAGAATGCCTTCAGCTTTTGATAAAAATTTTGCTTCGCAAGTAATACCGGGAGCGACAGAAGCCAGAGTTGTAATATCGCCTGTTCCGATATCCTCGGCAAATGCTCTTTTAATTATCTCATCAATTTCGCCGGCATATTTCATTTTATTTCTTCTGGTAAAAGGTACGGGGACACGGCATCGATATAAAACTGAGGCGGTCTTACAGCTCTTTTAGTTGATTCCTTTATAAATACATGCTCCGTAAATCCTTCGACAATAATTTCACCTGTCCCCTCCCGTCTTATAACATAATCAATATGAAGCTTTGGGTGAGGCAGTTCTTTTATGGATGCTTCAATCTCAAGAATATCATCGTAGTGTCCGGGATTTTTATATTTCAATGATGCTTCCAGTACCGGTAGCTGATAACCCTTACTTTCAACTTTGCTATAAGAGAGGTCAATATTTCTAAGCAGTTCAGTTCTTCCGACCTCAAAATATTCGAGATACTTCCCGTTATAAACGAACTGCATCTTATCTGTATCAGCGTAGCGCACGCGTATTGTTGTTTTATTTATCAGCATGGGAATAAAATACAATGTTTATTATTAAAGAATATGCGAGAGGCATTATTCAACATAAACTCCCATTTTCGAAAATTTGTCGAAGCGGGCATCAGTAAGTTTATCAGATTTTATTTTTACAAGCTGGCTGAGTTCTTCTTTCAGAACCATTCTGAGATGAGCCGCCATTGCTGCGGGATTAATATGTGCCCCGCCAAGTGGTTCATGAATAATCCTGTCGATAATTTTTTGTTTAAGCAAATCCGCTGAAGTCAGTTTAAGAGCTTCAGCCGCCTGTTCCTTATAATCCCAGCTTTTCCATAAGATACTTGAGCAGGATTCAGGGCTAATAACAGAATACCAGCAATTTTCAAGCATTAAAATTCTGTCGCCTACTCCAATGCCTAGCGCTCCGCCGCTTGCGCCTTCGCCGATAATGACCACAATGATTGGAACTTTAAGTCTGCTCATTTCAAGCAGATTGCGTGCAATAGCTTCGGCCTGACCTCTTTGTTCGGCTTCAAGTCCGGGGAATGCGCCCGGCGTATCAATCAAAGTAATAACCGGCTTATTAAATTTCTCTGCAAGTTTCATTAAACGCAGAGCCTTTCTATAGCCTTCAGGATTTGGCATTCCGAAATTTCTGTAAACGTTCGATTTTGTATCGCGTCCTTTCTGATGCCCGATAATCATTACCTTATATTCATCGAGTTTGGCGAAACCGCCAACGATTGATTTATCATCCTTACAAAGTCTGTCCCCGTGAAGTTCGACAAAATCCTTTGTCATCAGCCCGATATAATCGAGGGTATAAGGACGTTCGGGATGCCTGGCAAGCTGAACCTTTTGCCAGCGAGTTAAGTTGTTATAAATATTTTCTTTCAACTTTTTCACCTTCCGTTCAAGTTTTATTATTTCATCGTCAATATCCAGGACTTCTGAATACTGCCTCATTTCCACAATTTTATTTTCAAGCTCAATAATTGGTTTTTCAAATTCCAAAACAGATTTAGCCATTTACCGCTCCATACCGTTAATCATTTTACTAAAAGTTTTTCCTAAAATTTCCAGATCAAGCCAGGTATTCTGGTTCTTCGCGTAGAAAATATCCAGCTTTATAATATCATTTTCATCTTTATGGTCAAAGAGGTCAGTAAACCAAAGACCGGTCAGACCTTCCTTTCCCAAATATAGTTTCGGGTCTGTTGAATGCTTCATTGGTCCCACAAGACTATTTTTCCTTAAAAAAACATTTGGTAGCCCGCTTATTAATTTTGTAAAATCATTTTCCTTACCGCCAAATTTCAGGCAGGAGTATATAAACGGATAAATTAAAATCAAAGCGGGAATTGTAATCGCATAGTCAAGCATCGCTTTAATTATCCTGTTTTTCAGGATAGATATATTATATTCAATTTCAAGCAGAGAGATATCATCAAGCATTGTTATCGATGATTTGCCGACAAGAAAATCCATCTCCCTGCCCGCTAACTTAAAGTCTACATTCTCCCCTTGGCATTCCGAAACTATACCCAGTATCCGATTATAAGTTATCTCGTTTGAAGAGAAAATAACTTCGTTTATTTTCTTTTCCCTGATAATTTTTTTTATATTATCGATGCTTCCCATTACCTCAAATCCTTCAAGCTTTTCCCCTACGTGTTTACGGTTAATGCCTATCAGACCTTCAATATTATGGATGCTTGTAAATCTTGCCTTTAATTTATGCGATAGTTCAATTGAAGCTTGATCAGTTCCGACAACAAGCGTTTTATATTTATTAAAATTTTCTGTTCTACCAAGCTTAAAGAAAATCTTCAACAACATCCGCCAGAGCGGAAAGCTTACGAAAAGCAAAATATAAGTCAGCAATACAACGGCACGGCTGTAAGCATACTGCTTAAAGAAAAAAGTTACGGATGAAAGCGCAAAGAAGCCGGTAAATATCGCATACAGTATCCTGAGCACAGAAAAAGAATCTTTACGGTAACTGCCTGTTATCAGTCCGATAAATATCTGTATTATCGCGGGAATAGTATAAACGACCAGAAACGATTCTTTTGGTATTCCATGCCAGCGTACCGAAGTATAATACTGATCCGACAGAAAAAGCGAGAAATCAAAAAAGAGAAAATCAAATATTATCGCAATGAACATCAGTTTATATAAATTGACAAAAGCCACAGTTTTTCTTAAAGCGATAGCAAACCGCAATATTATAACAAGAAAAGAAGAAGAGAAATATTTTTTAACAAACAGATGCATTGCGTCATAGAAAACCTTTGTTTCATCCATGTTACTACGCTTTGTTGATTCCCCCTTGTAGTGGATAATCTGAGTAGTATGGAGATAATAAACTTTTGCTCCTGACTTCTGCACACGATAACAAAGGTCGAGGTCTTCGCCATACATAAAAAACCGGCTGTCGAACCCGCCTGTTTTATCATAGGTATCCTTTCGAAGCATCATAAAGCAGCCTGAGATAGCATCGACTTCACAGGTTTCATTTTCATCAAGATAAGTTAAATTATACCTTGCAAAAAGTTTACTCTTCGGAAACATTTTGCCAAGACCGGTTACTTTAGTAAACGACACCCATGGGCCCGGGAAACTTCTTCTGCATGCCAACTGAAGCGTGCCGTCAGAATTTAAGACTTTACATCCCACAAGACCCGCTTCCGGACGGCTGTCCATAAAGCTTATTATCTTATCGAAAGTATCTTCCTGAACAATCGTATCCGGATTAATAAGAAGAATATACTTTCCCTTAGCTATTTCGAGTCCCATATTATTGGCTTTGCCAAAACCAATATTGACTTTATTGGCTATAAGCTTTACCTCAGGGAATTTTTCTCTAAGAATTTCAACGCTTCCATCGTCCGAAGCGTTGTCAATAACTATTATTTCCTTCGTAATTTCAGACGAACTTCTTTGAATGGAATTCAGAAGATTTTGAAGAAACTCTTTGACATTAAAGTTTACTATGATAATTGAAAGGTCTATAGTGTTCACTTTTTTTTTGAGGAATTTCTGTTTCAGCATAGCCGCCGGCATTTTAATGAATTACCCTGTAGCTAAAAAATATTAATTAAGAACTCCAAATATGCTTTTAAATCTTAGCTTCCAGACCATAAAGACAGCTTCCCTTACAATCTTCTTTGACATTTTAGATGTTCCCTTGACACGGTCTGTAAAAATAATAGGTATCTCCTTAATTCTGAAACCGCCTTTCCATGCCTTGAAATTCATTTCGATCTGAAACGAGTAACCGTTCGACCTGATATTTTCAAGGTTAATTGCTTCAAGGACTTTCCTGCGGAAACACTTATAACCGCCGGTTGCATCATTTACCGGAAGTCCTGTAACGACCCGAGTATATCCGTTGGCAAAGTAACTCAGCAATAATCTCCGCATTGGCCAGTTAATAACATTAACGCCATTTTTGTAGCGGCTTCCTATCACAAGATCATTGTTTTTTATCTCATGAAAGAAACTTCCGATATCCTTCGGGTCATGAGAATAATCGGCATCCATTTGTACAGCATATTCGTATCCGTTCTGAAGCATATATTTAAAGCCGGCTACGTATGCCGTTCCCAGTCCCATTTTCCTTGGACGCTCGATTATATTGATTGAACTATCATTCTTTTGAAGATTCTTAACATATTGAGCCGTACCGTCAGGTGAGTTATCATCGACAATAAGAATATCCGTTTCAGGATATCTGTTCTTCAGATCAGGTATCAATATCTGAAGATTATCCAGTTCATTGTAAGTAGGAATTATGATAATCGCCTTTCCATTCATAAGTTATTTATTCCCGACAAATTCTAAAATGTTTGAAGTTATGTAATCTATTTCCTCGACCGATAACTCAGGGTACATCGGAAGCGATATAATTTCCTGAGTGATCTTTTCAACAACCGGAAGCTTAAGCCCTTCGCTTAAATGCTTAAATGCCGGCTGATGATGTAATGGGACAGGATAATGTACAGCCACAGGTATTTCCCTTGAAGCTAAAAATTCCTGCAGGCCTTTTCTATCCTGAACCCTGATTGAGAACTGATGATAAATATGATTTGAAAACTCTGCCACAAAAGGAACAATTACATTTCCGGAACTCAGCCTTTCGCAATAAAGCTTTGCGTTATGTTCCCTGCTTTTATTCCACTGTTCAATATATTTTAATTTAACATTTAATATAGCAGCCTGTAAAGTATCGAGTCTGGAATTAATGCCGGGTATCTCATGAATATATCTTTCGCGTGAACCATGAGCGGCTACCATTTTCATTTTTTCATAAAGCTTTTCGTCATTTGTAAATACCATTCCGGCATCGCCATAAGCCCCAAGATTCTTGCTCGGGAAAAAGCTTGTTGCGCCGGCATCAGCAAGTGCTCCGACTTTCTTTCCTTTATACTCAGTTCCAAAAGCCTGCGCGGCATCTTCGATAACAGATAAATTATACTTCTTAGCGATTTCTATTATCGGGTCTAAATCGGTTGCCTGTCCATATAAATGCACAGGAATAACAGCTTTTGTCTTTGACGTTATAGCAGCTTCAATTTTCTTTGGATCAATATTATAAGTTTTTTCATCAATATCGACATAAACCGGAACAGCGCCAAGTATAGCTATAGTCTCGGCAGTCGCAATAAATGTAAAGGGTGTAGTAATAACTTCATCGCCTGGTTTTATGCCCATTGCCATCATAATTATTTGCAGAGCATCCGTACCGCTTGCACAGCCTAGAGCATACTTTGCGTTCAGGTATCCGGCACATCCGCATTCAAACTCCCCGACATGCTTCCCTAAAATAAACTGAGTCGATTCAATTACATCATGAACGGCTGAATCAATTTCATTTTTAATTGTGGCATACTGCCTTTTAAGATCAACCATTGCAATTTTCACATAATCTCCGGTTTTATTCTCGTATATAACAAATTTTATTCAAAATGCCCTTTACCAAAAAGGACTACAAATATCGTCCTGAATAATATTTTAAAATCCATCCTTAACGACATATTTTCAATATAAAACAGATCATAGCGCAACTTGGTCTTTACATCTTCTATACTTTCATCGTACTTATGTTTTACCTGCGCCCAGCCCGTAACGCCCGGCCGAACTTTCAGTCTCTTTTTATAGAGCGGAATTTCCTCAGCCAGTTTCTCAACAAAAAATGGTCTCTCCGGTCTTGGTCCTACAAGACTCATCTCCCCTTTCAGGACATTTATCATCTGAGGGATTTCATCTATCCTTACTTTTCTGATAAACTTTCCAATTTTAGTAATTCTTGGATCATTCTTCTGCGACCAGATTGGACCGGATAATTTTTCGGCATCGCTTCGCATTGAACGGAATTTCACCATATTAAATTCTTTTCCGTTAAGTCCCGAACGCTTCTGCTTGTAGAGTATCGGTCCATGGCTATCCAGCTTAATTAAGATAGAAATTATCACTGTTACCGGGGAAGTAATTACTAAAAGAATTAAAGAAATAAAGATATCCGTCAGCCGTTTCATCTTGCTTTCCCATTCGGGCATCAGCTGTGGCATTATATCAATCAGCGGAAATCCATATATCTGCGAAGTGCGTGCCTGTCCGCTTATAATCTCATATAAATCAGGAACAATCTTAAGCCCTACATTTTTGGAATCACATTCTGTGATTATTTTAATTAACAGGTCTTCATCCCTTTTATCGGAAGATAAAATAACTTCCTTTGCCTGTGTCCGGTCAATTACATCCTGAATTCTTTCATAATAATCAAGCACTTTTAACCCGTTATACTCTTTCCCAATGTTATCTTTATCAATGGCAACAAAACCTATGATATCCAGCCCAAGCGCACGGTGAAGAATAATTTCATCGCATATTAGATGTGCCTTTGAATTAAAACCTACAATCAGAGTATTCTTTCTGCCAAAACCCTTGATAATCAGATTCCGCTGGATACTTCTTACCAGCAAACGACCAATACTGACAACTGTAATAAAAATAAACCAGTACAAAAATATTAAAAATCTGTTTGCATAAGATTCTTTGTGAATATAATCATCAAAGAGTATTACAAAAAATATAATAAAGATTGCAACAAAAGATGATTTAAATAGAGTTGATATTTCATCAAATCTGGAAGAAGCGAACCATGTACGGTACATTCCCACAAAAAGGAAAACAATAAACCAGTACAAATATATCATTGCCATCGGTATCCAGAATTCGGGATGTGAGAATACATCAAACCATCTCGATTCGACCCTGAAGACGAAATAAATAAACCATGCAAAGTTGATAGTCAGGAAATCAACAGTCAGGATTAATACTTTTTCAATTTTCTTATCCAATTATTACCTTGGCGTAGATTGCCAGATTACTGAATGCCTGCCCATCAGGAACCTGAAATATCCAATAAAGAGTGCGCAGTTTGAAAGCACAAAAAAATAGGGTACTGAAAAGACCGTAATCCTGATTTTAAACAATGAAAATATATAGCCGATAAATGCGCTTAAATAAAAACAGACCTGCAATATAAACAGATATTTAAAAACTTCATGGGAAGTTAATAACAGTAAATTTAATATGATTACAATTATGAAAAGGAATGGTACAATCCATCTGATTATCTTATGCGACCAGAATGCGAATGAAACAAGCAGGTTCCTGTTAAAAAGCAAATCCCTGAAAAATAGCACAGTCTGAAAGTTCGTAGCCGCAAACCTTATTTTTCTTTTCATCTCCAGTTCAACGCTTGCGCCAATTTCTTCAATGGCAAAAGCATCATAGCAGTAAAGGAATTTATAATTGCCTGACAGGATACAAAGCGAGATAAAGAAATCATCAGTAACCGCCTTTGCGATAGGGATTTCGCGAAAAAGTTCTTTCCTTACAGCAAAGATGCCGCCATTAGCGCCGATAAGTATTCCAAGTCTCCCTTCGGCCTGCTTGATGCTGATCTCGTAATCCCAATACTTTTTCTCTTCAACGCTTTCCTTTTTATTTGATACCGGCTCGTTCAATATCAGTCTCCCTGATATCCCGCCTACTGCAGGATTATTAAATCCCTTTACCAAAAGCCTTAAAGCATCCTTATCAAATTCTGTATTGGCATCTGTAAAAACAAGAATATCATACCTGGCTTCTTTTACCAGTTTATTTATCACCGCGGCTTTCCCACCCCGCTCGGTATATATTTTAGCTTTAAGCCATGGATATTTTTTTTCAAGGAGGAGAATGATCTCATTTGTACGATCGCCTGAGCAGTCCGAACCCAGAATAAACTCAATTTTATTCAGGTCATAATTCTGATTAAGTATATTTTCCACTCTTTCAGCGATTACCTTCTCTTCATTATAAGCGGAACATAATATTGAGATATAAGGCTGATAGTCGCTATCATTATTGCTGTTTTTCTTTGAAGCAGCTATGAACCTGATAATGTATGGATATAATATATACGAGTGTATTATCAGCAATACAGAAATGAAAAATAAGATTATCAGAAGCAAATTAGTAAATCTCGTTAATTATAAAGCTTATACCATAATAAAATAAATCTGAAATTTATTTTTGCCTTTAATCATCCGGCTTAATAGTCTTCTTTATTTTATTTAGTCGTGCAAAGTTAAGGAAAATAATGAATTATTAAAAATTTATTATATTTTTTGTCTGGTATTAGTATTTTACCAGAGAATCTGTTAACCTGATTAATAATTGACTCTGTCTTTGAACTATACCGGCTATATCTGACATCCGGGTGAATTATAATACTGAACTTAAACTTCATCATCCGGCTGTCAGTTAGTCGCGGAATTAATGACGAATAAAATTACTTCTTATTGCTTCCATTACTGTATAGTATTATTTTGTGGTCAAAAATATAAATCTACCTAATAAGTTTTAAGATGAATGATATTATACTCTACATTATACTCGGACTTGCCGCCGGAGTTTTAAGCGGACTAATTGGTGTTGGCGGAGGAATAATTATAGTCCCCGCACTTGTGTTTTTCTTCGGCATGACACAGCACCAGGCACAGGGAACAAGCCTCGCTGTTCTGATTCCACCGGTTGGATTTCTTGCAGCTCTTACTTATTACAAGCAGGGCTATATAGATATCAAGGTAGCAGGACTAATCTGCGCCGGCTTTATCTTTGGTGCTCTGATGGGCGCTAATATCGCTATTAACTTGTCTGAGGCTGTAATTAAAAAGATATTTGGAGTTATTCTTCTTATTGTATCGATTAAAATGATTTTTTATAAATAGAAGGAATTACTTCACGAATTATTTTATATTTTAGATGATACCGGATTATACTATTCCATTTCCTTTTTTATTGGCCTTTGCTCTGATTAAAATACTGATAATAAAAACCCGCTAACTGAGACTGACAAAAAATAAATGAAGCTTACAGATGAACAGTCTGATATAATAGAAACAGACAAAGATATAAAAGTAAACGCCGTAGCAGGTTCGGGGAAGACTACTACGCTGATAGAATACGCCAAATCGCGCAACGCTGATAAGAAATTGCTTTACATCGCATTTAACTCTTCTGTCAGGAAATCAGCACGCGATAAATTTACAGCGCTTGGCTTATCAAACGTCCGGATTGAAACAGCTCATTCCCTGGCATTTGATAATATTGTAAAACACAGTCAGTATAAGCTTTCCCAGGGCTATAAGACCAACCAGATAAAAGATATACTTTCGATTAACCTAAACTCACGGGACAAACATGCTCCTTACGTCCTGGCTAATCATATAAAAAAGTTTGCCTCTTTCTACTGTAATTCAAAGGTAGCCAGGGTGCAGTCTCTCGATTACCGCTCACTTATCGGGGACCCCGTGGCTAAGGCATTCGTCAACAGCTACTACAATGAGATTGAACACGGCACACGTGTTCTGCTTGCTATGATGCTGAGGGCAGAAATTGATATTTCACATGATTTCTATCTTAAACTGTTCCAGCTTAAAGAACCTAAACTCCGCTATGATTATATTTTATTCGATGAAGGTCAGGATGCTTCCCCTGCTATGCTGGATGTATTCTTAAAGCAGAACACGAAAAAGATAATCGTTGGAGATACTCATCAGCAGATATATTCCTGGCGCTATGCCATTAATTCACTGGAGAATGTACATGACTTTGATGAGTATCCGCTCAATACAAGCTTCCGCCTTGATGCCGATATTGCCAGACTCGCCAACAGTATCCTGAAATGGAAGGAACATTTTACAGATTACAAAGAGAATGTGATTACGGGAGTTTCAAAAAGACAGGAAATTAAATCAAAGGCGGTTATCGCAAGAACTAATCTCAGACTGCTTATTAAGGCTATCGATATGATAACCAGCGACAGAAGCATCAGGAAGATTTACTTTGAGGGCAACCTGAATTCTTACACCTACGCCGGTGAAGGCGCTTCCCTGTATGACGTTCTCAACTTGCGAAATGAGAATTTCCATCTTATTCGCGATGATCTTATGAAGGGAATGAAGAGCCTTGACGAGCTTAAGGAATATGCCGAACAGTCGGAAGAAACTGAAATATCAATGATGATAGATATAGTTGAGGAATATGGGAATGAAATACCTGATTTGCTAAAAACGCTTAAAGAAAAACATGTTGAGAATAACGACCGCAAGAGCGCCGATGTCATATTCTCTACTGTTCACCGCTGTAAGGGTTTGGAATATGATGAAATTACTCTTGAAAAAGACTTTATCAATGAAGATTCCATATTAAAGCTTATAAAAAAAGACGGTCTTGATTATATTGATAAGCCGGCTCTTGCCGAAGAGGTAAATTTACTATACGTTGCAGTTACCCGAACAGGAAGTCGCCTGAGACTGCCTGAAGAACTAACCGATAAATATTCAAAAGAACTAATTCTTAACTCTGGCAGACATACACTTATCTCAAACAGTTCTTCTAAACCAGCATTTAACAAATACAGTTTTAACACCAGAAAGGATATCCCGAAGAAGAAGCCTGCGTATGAAATAAAAGAGTGGACACCTGAAATGGATAAAGAACTGGAAAAACGATTCAATAAGAAAGTTCACCTAAAGTTTATTGCCGAGTATTTCTGCACGAGCAAAAAAGTGGTACTGAAGCGCATCCTGGAGCTTGGATTAGTAGTTACTGAAATCCCAGTCCGGGAGTATAAACAGTAGATATTCCGAACATAAGATTCCCGTTCCGGCGCATAACCATCCACAGTCCGGGGGAAAATCCTCCTGATTTAATTACGCCCGGATATATGTTAAGATTAACAGCATTATCTGTTAACCACAAGTCCCCCTTCTGCCCGGCTTTTTTTCTTACTCATACTCAAAAAAGAACTCCATGCAGAAACTTCTTTCAACCGGAATGCTCTCACTACAATTCATATTCCCATATTTGCCAGCGTAGTTGCGACATGATTTACATTTTTCACTAATTCCGGATGTGATTCTTCAAACTCATTAACCATAGCTGTTAAACCATCGAGAGCAGAATGTAATGTTACCGGGGTTTTCTCAGTACGTATTACCTCATTAGTCGATGCGTCCTGTAATCCGGCAACATTTTCAGCTTTCACAATCTGTGCGTTTGATAAATTTATTATTTCAGGTTTTAATTTGGCTATTAGTTCAAGGAGTTCGGTTTTATTGGCTGCCGTGATACTCCCGTTTGCCCGTATTTTCTCTTCAATTATTTCGATTGTCTTTTTCATTATGTATCTCCTTCAGTTTTAATAACAGCATGTTTTATTAATTCATTGATTACCGGATTTGCAATATCATTCTGAGCGGTTATCTTCGACAGCAATATTAATATTTTCAATTTATTGCTTTGATTCCAACGCATTAAAGATTTTCATTCATGACTAAAATAATGATTCATATTTCATTTTGCAAATAACTCTGTTTCATCACAATTGCCAGTTACACTTATTTTTTTTATATTCAATCGTTGTTTCTACTTATTTATACTGAGTCTCTTTATAAAAACATTTTTACAAATTAATGCTGGAGAAATGATATGCACAAAAACAAAGTTGCGTTTATTATCGCGGGAGTATTTACCATATTAATTTCGGGTTGCGCAGGCGCGAACTATTTTCAGGGCAGGAGAAATCTTGATAATGGAAATTATGGCAAGGCTATTGAGTACTTCAATCAGGAAATTCAGATTGAACCAGATAACTTTAAGGCGCACCGCGATCTTGGAATTGCTCTTTACAAAACTAATGATCTGAATAATTCATTAGCTTCATTGCAAATGGCTTTCAGGATTAAGAAAGATGATGCTTTTACAATTTTTTATCTTGGACTGGTCAGCGAAGCTTCGAATGATTATGACAAGGCGCTTAGTTATTATAAGAAATATGTTAACCTTGGAATACTCGATGAGGGAGTAAAAAATGTAATAGACGGCCGAATACAGTGGATCGCTAATAAGAAAATTGAGAATGAGGTAAGAAATGCTCTTAAGACAGAATCTGAATTGAAAACTGACTCGCTTCAGTCTAACTCGCTGGCGGTGCTTTATTTTCAAAATATCGGGGATAATAAAGAGCTGGATCCGTTGCAAAAAGGGTTAACGGAAATGTTGATAACCGATTTGTCGAAGGTAAAGACTCTAAAAGTAATTGAGCGCGTGAAGCTACAAAAACTGCTTCAGGAAATGGGACTTGGTCAAAGCGGACTTGTAAGCCAGGAATCAGCGCCACGTATTGGTAAACTTTTCGGTGTTGGCAAACTTGTAAAGGGAACATTCATTGATCTTGACGCTTCCAACTTCCGTATAGGTGTTGGTATGATAGGTGCCGGCTCAGGGAGTTATAATGATCTTACTAAAGTAACCGGCAGTCTTCAGAATCTTTTCAAACTGGAAAAGGAGCTTACATTTAACATCATCGGCGAAATGGGTATAAAACTTACAGATCAGGAAAGGGAAGCTATTCAGATAATTCCTACTGGATCCTATCTGGCGTTTGTTGCATATAGTAAAGGTCTTGATTTCGAGGATCAGGGGCGATACCAGGAAGCTTCCGAACAATATCAACAGGCTTTTTCAATTGATCCGGGATTTTCTTCTGCCGGCGATAAAATGCACTCTGCCGATGCGATGGATAAATCTTCAGGAGATATAAATAAAATAGAAACTCAGGCCGCTCCGCCGGCTGAAACAGCCGCTCCTGCTATGGTTGACAGGCTTAATGAAACCAACGTCCAATTAACCGGTGAAACTGTAACGGGTCGCGATGACAGAAATCCTGCCGCAGATAACAGTTTCGGAAGGGGTGTAAAGGTGGATATACTTATTAACCTGCCGCCTGATTAAGATTCGTTAGATTATCAGGTTAGATTATATCACTTTAAAATTTTGAGGAGACCAACATGAACAGATTTTTACTTCACGCCGTCTTTATCTTTTTGGGGTTAATTTTAAGCGCGGCTAACGCCCAGATAATGAAAAGTAGTTTTTTTAGAAACTCTGAGATCAGAAGCGGATTACATTATCAAAGCTGGTCAACAGCAAAGGATCAAAGCATTTCGGAATTCACCGTCCCATTAAGTTTTGTTGTGCCGGTCAATAAACAGCTCACATTGAATATCGCAACAAGCGCTGCATCCGCATCCTTAAACACAGCTTCAGGTAGCCTCGGCGGATTAACTGATACAAGAATATCAGGTTCCTATGTTACTTCAAATGATAAATTCCTTTTCACAGCCGGGGTATTCCTTCCGACAGGCAAAACAAAACTGGAAGACGACCAGGGCGCGGTTGCCTCCGCCCTGGCTTTTTATCCGCTCAATTTCAGAGTGCCAAGTTTCGGGCAGGGCTTAATGGCAAACGTCAGCGCCATTGTTGCATTTGAATCCAGAGATTTTATCTGGGGCGGCGGGTTAAGCTATGTTTATAAGAACGGGTTTAAGCCATTTGCTAATAACGATATTCAATATGTACCGGGTAATGAATTGTCCGCTAATTTGGGCGGCGAAACAAATATCCGCAAGGTAAAACTGACTGTCGATTTAACTTATACTCTTTACGGAAAAGATACGTATGACAATACTGAAATATTTAAGAGCGGCAATAAAATTATCGCAGATATAAGAGCGTTATTCAGGATAAACGCGATGGACCTGATGGTTTATCTGCGCGAACGCACTAAAGGTAAGAATGAAAGGGGCGTTGGCAGTCTTAACACAGAAGAGAAAAATAGCAATGGCAACCAGCTTGATTTTGGCGGACTGGGCTTCTATCCGATAAGCGAAGTTTTTGGAATAAAAGGACTGGCAGATATAAAATTCTATTCCAAAAATGAATATGATAATAACGGAGCTTTGCTGTTTGGTTTAGGCACTGGGTTTAATTATAAAATGAGCGATCATATCAGCTTTGACATTCTTGGAAAATTCTCGACAGGCACATTAAACAACCAAAACCTTTCAACCGGAATAACCGGAATTGAATTTGGCGGAAATATCAAATACAGTCTGTAATAAATTATTATATGACCGCTACCCGCGGCGGTTTGACAAAAATAAATATGGGAGATTATCAAATGAAATTATTAAGTAAAGTCTTAACCGGCACATTACTTTTCTTACTTGGCATTTTTGTATTTGAGTCCTGCGACAGAAATATTGTGGACGTTGAAGAACAAAAAACCACAGTAACATTTTCTATGGAAAATAAGGACGTAAATTATTACGGCAAGTATTGGTGGAATATGAACTCAGGGACTGAACCGATGAAAATCAGTCCGCTGAAGCCTTCTGAAAATGGTCTGTCAAAAATTGGAGCAGCCTACGATGAAATAAGAATCCTTTGCCTTGATATGACGAAATGGAAAGATATGGAGGAGTTTATAACCGCATGGGAATCTACGGAGCAATACTCATTATTTGATACAACGTTTTGGACTTCGGGCAGAGATTATTGGGATAACACACTTCTTATGCTGAAAAGCTATACGGGAGATTATTATCAATATGTGGGTGAAGTTAACTTGAAAATTGACAATTCAGTTGCCAGAGGTAGCATATCTCTTAATCCGGGTCTTAATTATTTCTGCTATGCTTTGCGTAAAGATGGTAAAACAATTTATGATGGCGAGACCCATGCAAAGATTCAGGAGAATGGAGAGAATGCTGTTTCTATTACAATACAGCAAAATATAAATTATGCCCCCGCGCTTCCATATTCGCCAGATCCATACAATGGAGCTGTAAAAGTACCATTAGATACTCAGCTTTCATGGCAATGCTATGATCCGGAAGGCGATGCAATTACTTATGACATTTATTTTGACACATTAAGCAATTTCCAATATCCCGTCTTAAAAAATAGTTCGACTACTTACTATAGTCCCGCCCCATTAATGCCAAATACAACTTACTACTGGAAAATTGTAGCATATGATGTTAATTATAACTCAGCTACCGGACAGGTTTGGTCTTTTACAACTACTTCCGGAAATACAGCAACGCTTGGTGCACCTGTATTATTATCGCCAGCCAATGGCGCAACGTACCAGAGTATAACACCAACGCTTATCTGGAACGTGGTAACAGGCGCGACAAGCTATACATTACAAGTCTCCGCAGATACTTCATTCAGTAATCCTGTTTATAATAAGAACGGGTTAATCCCGACTACATTCGGCGCCAGTCAGCAGGTAACAGGCCTGAGTAATTCAACGACATACTATTGGCGCGTCAGCTCTGCGAATAGTTATGGTTCTTCAGACTGGTCAGACGTTTGGTCGTTTACAACAATAAGTGGAAGCAATAATTCGTTTTGCCCGGGCACACCAACCGTAACTTATGCCGGCAAAACATACAATACAGTACAAATTGGCTCCCAGTGCTGGTTAAAGGAGAATCTTGACGTTGGAACGATGGTGAATGGGGGTACTGAACAGACCAATAACGGCACGATAGAGAAATATTGTTACAATGATGACCTGGTAAACTGCACAATGTATGGGGGATTATACCAGTGGGATGAAGCAATGGGCTACAGCACAACTCCCGGGAAAAAAGGCATCTGTCCGGCAGGGTGGCACATACCAACAGATACAGAATACCAGATATTAATGGTATCAATCAATAATGACGGTAATGTATTAAAAGCAGTCGGACAAGGGGATGCAAATTATGGCGGGGCAGGTACAAACACAACGGGTTTTTCCGCGCTCCTCGCAGGCTACCGTTATTACGGTGGTTACTTCCACGATTTAGCGGACTACACTTACTACTGGAGTTCCACGGAGTACGATGCCGCTACTGCGTACAGCTTGAGCCTGTACGGACTTAACAGCAGTATCAACCAGAACAACTATTACAGGAGTTATGGCTACAGCGTCAGGTGCCTTGCGGATTAGTCTATTTAATTTTCCGCTTTAGCTGTTATTTTTTTTGAAAAATGGGAATAGGGTACAATGTTATTAGCGGAAGGATTGCCAATATAAAGACAAGATATCCGCCATGGTCTTATTACCATATAATACGGAATCGCCATTTTAGCCAGTCCGGCGCTGTAATCAGGTTATTGGAATAAAAAAATAACAGGTAAAATTATAGAATGGTAAAGAATAAAATGGATTTTCAGAATTGTCCGCCAGAGGTCGGAATTATTTGGAAGATGTAGATTTTAGGAGACAAAAGATAACAGACTAGTTTTAATTAACTTATGTTACGAAAAATCCATCTAAAACTATGATTTGTGTAATAACGCAAATCAGCATGAAATGAACCCTGATTTTGACATTTTTGGGCTGTCAGACTGATAAATATCAGCTCGGAACCCAAAATTATCAGTTCCGAACTGATATTTATCAGATAATAACACAACCAGCATGAAATGAATCATAGTTCTGACATTTTTGCGTAACATAAATTAATTAAATATTTATCAATTAATAAACGGTATTATAAGATGATAAAAAAAACCATACTAATTCTTATTTTTGCCTTATCTTTTCTGCATGCTGAAGAAGCAAAAAAGATAACGGTCGCGGTACTCTGTTTTGATAATAACAGCATTATAGACAAAGACAAGCTCGACCCTCTGGCAAAGGGCATCGCGCAAATGCTTATTACGGAATTGACGCAGATTAAGTCATTCAAAGTGGTGGAACGTGAAAGGCTGAATGATCTGATTAAGGAACAGCAGTTATCGCTGACTGGCGCGGTGGACCAGGCTACGATTCAGAAGGTCGGGAAATTACTCGGAGCACAGACTCTGATCTTTGGCAGTTATGTTAATTTCTTCGGCGGAAAGATGAGGCTCGATTTGCGCATCGTGGAAACAGAAACAGGTTTAACGCTAAAAGCCGAGGAAGTAACCGACAATGTTGATGAGCTTTTCTCAATGATAAAAGCCATTGCTGGAAAAATCGCGGATAATTATGATGTAAAACTCTCAGACGATGACGGGCTTATTCAGAACAGCGGTGCCCTTAGCGTTGAAGCTTCATTGTCCTATTCCAAAGGACTTGAATTTGAGGATAAAGCAAGAGAGTTGTTAAAGTCCGGCGACAGGCAGGGTTCCATAAAATCTTATAAGAGCGCGATAAAAATGTTTGTCGCAGCTATTGATAAGACTCCCGGATTTGCCGGAGCATCCGAAAAGATACATGATATCAACCTGACAATTAACAACATTAATATTAAAAATAATGAGATCAGCGAAGAGAGAAATCCTTCGATTAATATTATTGAACCTGTTATTACCAAAGACGATATTGTTTATAAAGAAAGTATAATGACGGTAAGAGGCAAAGCTCTTCCCGCTGGGGCTTATAAGGATATAAGGGTTAATAATGAAAAGGTAACGTTTATCGCAGACAATGAATTCTTTGTAAATATCAATCTAAAGGATGGTCCGAATAATATTTCTCTTCAATCCATTGATAATAAGGATAAACCGGCAGAGACAGCCTTTACTGTAATTTGTAGCAGAGAGACAGAAGCGCCGGTTATATCAATACAGGGACCTAAATTCAGCCGCGGTATAAAAATAGTCAATAAAGCCGATGTAATATTCGTACGCGGTCTGGTTCAGGATGAACATGGGATCGCGAGTGTATCTGTTAATGGCAGACCTGCCGCGGTAACGCAGAAAGGCGAATTTTCCGCCGATATAACTCTTGCCCCGGGAAGCAACAAAATCGTAATAAAAGCTGCCGATAAGCTTAATAATATTTCCGAGGAATCATTTGTAATTCAGAAGGCAGGGAAGCAGGAATCCGATAAAGCCGGCAACGAAAAAAGAATCGCACTTGTTATAGGCAACGGCGATTATAAAATTTCTCCGCTTAGGAATCCCGTTAACGATGCTAAATCTATCGCGGACGCTCTTAAAGGTGCAGGGTTCGATGTTATGCTTAAAGTAAACGTTGGTAGCCAAAACGAGCTGAAAAAAATTATTAGAGAATTCGGCAAGAAGATTCAGAATGGGAATGTGGGACTCTTTTATTATTCGGGACACGGACTTCAGGTTAAAGGAGTTAACTATTTAATTCCGGTCGGAGCGGAAATAAATAAAGAGGATGATGCCGAGTTTGAAGGTCTTGACGTTAATATGGTCTTGTCTGAAATGGATTTCGCAAAGAATAAAATGAACATTGTAATACTCGATGCGTGCCGGAATAACCCATTCGTTAAAAGCTCGCGTTCAGTAGCGAACGGTCTTGTTCAGCTTAATGCTCCCGTTGGAACGCTTATAGCATATTCAACCTCGCCCGGTTCCGTTGCCTCCGATGGCTCAGGTAAAAACGGGCTTTGGACCGAGGAATTTCTGAACACTATTAAACTGCCTGATATAAAAATTGAAGACGTATTTAAGCGCGTACGCTCCAATGTCAGAAAAAAATCAAACAACGAACAGATTCCCTGGGAATCGTCTTCAATTGAAGGCGACTTTTATTTCATAAAATAACCGGCAATCACACAATTATTAAGCTGAATGGAAAACAAGAAGACAAAAAATAAACGAGCGAATGCGCCAGACCGTAAATTCATGAAAAGCATATTCCGGCCTGACGCGTTTATTATTACTACGAATATCTTCCTGTTCGTGTGGCTGTTGACGATGATTCCGCTGAACCTTGGATTCCTTGACCCCATTAGTAAAGCGCTGACGGACTTTGATATTTATGATATTTATTTCTCGAAACTGCGCGTTGAACCGGAGGCTGACACATCGATTGTTATTGTCAATATCGGCAACCTGTCGAGAGACGGCATTGCAAGACAGATAAATAATCTTAATAAATTTAATCCGAAAATTATCGGACTTGACGCCCTCTTCGAAGTAAGAAGAGACCCTCAGGCAGATTCTATGCTGGCGGCAGCCTTTGCAGAAACTAAAAATATGGTTCTGGTAAGCAGGCTGGATAATTATAACGAAACGCGGAATAGTTATGATTCGCTTAAGACTCCGGTTGACCTGTTTAACCGTTATGCGATGAACGGCTATGCAAATCTTCCCGATGACGCAACCGGCAGTTTCAGGACAATCAGAAATTTTATCCCGTTCTCAAATTATACCGGCGGGAAAGTAGCTTCATTCGTAATGAAAATATTTGAGCAGACTGATAAGAACGCCTTTCAGAAATTTATGGAAAGGGGGAAAGAATTTGAAATGATTAACTACCGGGGCAATTATGACAAGTTCTATTTTATCGATGTTGCGGACTGCCTGGATGAGAATGCCGATCTCTCAGTTGTCAGGAATAAAATTGTGCTGATGGGTTATCTCGGAACTGACATAAATACAAAGACTCTGGAGGATGTTTTCTTCACTCCAATGAATGAGAAATATGCCGGCAGAACTTTCCCTGATATGTATGGGGTCGTTATCCATGCAAATATTCTTTCAATGATGTTGCACGGAAATTTTATTAATCGCCTGCCGCTTGCATTTGGCATTATGTTCGCTTTTTTTGTCGGATATATAAACGCGCTGTTGTTGCTCTATTCAAAAAAAATGATTCCCGACTGGTTTGGCGGAATTACAAAACTGGTGCTGTTTTTACAGGCGCTGGCTAACCTGATTGTCGTTGTGCTGATATTTGACAGATACAATTATAGAATCACCCTTACGCTCGCTATAGCCGTTGTGTTCCTCGTGCCAACGTCTATCGACATTTATTCCAATTATCTCGAAAAACTTTACAGAGTTATAACGCTTAAATATAGGAAAGGTAAACAATGAAGAATATTTTTAATCAGACATTTGTTGTACTGTTATTTTTAACATTGAGCCTGAGCGCGGTAAAAGCTCAGGATGCTCTCTTCAATGTAATAGCTACAGGAGGAAAAGTAACGCAAAAGAATATTAAAACCGGCGAATGGCTTCCGCTAAAAGCAGGCGCAAGACTTAGCTCAGGCGATGTAATCAGACTGGGAAAGAATGATTTTGTGGGGCTGGCTCATTCAGGCGGAAAGTCTGTAGAACTTAGAACCGAAGGAACTTTCGAGGCTGATAAACTCGCCGCAAAGATTGGCAACGCCAGTAATTCAATATCGAAGAATATCGCCGGTTACGTAATGAATGAAATATCCACAGTCCAGAAAAGTTCTAAAAATATGAAAATGCTCGGAGCCGTTGTAAGACAGGGAGGAAATACCATTGAGCTGAACTCTCCTGTAACCACAAATCTTATTGAACCCAGCCTGAACATATCCTGGAATACTTCGCCTGATTCGAAGCTGAGTATTTTTCATTTAATTTCGCCCGATGGCAAAACTATTTATATGCAGACAACAACTGAATCTTCCCTTAAACTTGACATGAAAGATTTCCGCCTTCAGAAGGAAGCCGGCTATAAATGGTTTGTATCAAGCGGAACTAACAATACAATTATATCAGATTCGGCATGCTTCTATCTTCTCTCGGATATTAAGATTGCCGCGGTAAAGGATACTCTTGCCAGTCTGAATTCAGGAATAACCGAGGAAAGCTCGCTTTTGAATAGTATTTATACGGCGGCGTTCTACGAACGGAACAATTTAAATAACGATGCTCTCAGGCTATATGAGAATATCAATAACCAGCCGATTCAGGTGGAAGGCTTTAAAAATAAATTTGCCGGCTTTTTAATCAACGCCGGCATGCAGACGCGCGCACGGATAATAATAGATGAAACCGGCGCTAATTAAATATGGAGGGACAGACTATATGAAATACCGGGAAATTATGTTTTTATTTATTCTTTCTTTACTGCTCTGCAATTCTATTGCCGCGCAGGAACAATATGGACTTGGAGTTTTGCTTGATTCAGCACTCTATGTCAATGCACCCGTAAAGGCTCCGCTTACGCGTGGCGATTATACAAATATGCCCAAAGCGCATTCGCTTAAAAAATACTGCCCTGCTCCAGGCAACCAAGGACAGACGGGAACATGCGCCGCATGGTCTTCGGCTTATGCATGCAGGACTATCCTTGAAGCAATAAAATATAATTATACAGGACCCCAGATAGACAAGAATGCCTTTTCCCCTTCGTTTGTTTACAATCAGGTTCGTTCTAAAAAAAACTGCAACGATGGCACCAGTCTGCTCGATATATTAAATGTCTTAAAAGCTCAGGGAGGAGTTAAGCTAAGCGAATTTGCTTTTGACTGCAACCGCGAGGTTACGCAACAGGACCGCAGTCTCGCCACCGATCATAGAATAATTGAATACCGGGAAGTTGCAAGTAAATATGAGGGAAAACAGTCTTATTTTGTAAAGAAAAGCATTTCAGAAAATAATCCCGTGGTAATCGCAATGGATGTTCCCCCTTCATTTAACAAAGCCGGACAACTCTGGCATCCCGACACCTCCGATTATAAACGCTGGTCGCGCGGCCACGGTATGGCAGTTGTCGGTTATGACGATTCAAAGTTCGGCGGAGCTTTTGAAATAATGAACAGCTGGGGCACTTACTGGGGTAATGGCGGCTTCACATGGATTACATACAAGGATTTTGAGTTTTTCGTCATGCTTGCTTTTGAGCTGATAGACAAACCCGTCAATTCAAAGTCGGAGCCTGACCTTTCGGGAAAACTATTCTTCAGGGAAAGCTCTTACGAACCGATGAAAGCCGGCTTTAATGGAGAATATTTTGTTACTCGAAAATCTTATGCTTCGGGCACATTGTTCGAGCTTCTGATTTCAAATGACCAGCCCGCTTATGTTTACGCTATCAGTTCCGATTCAACATTTAAAGTAGAAAAGCTCTTCCCTTTCAATAAGAATATGGTCGCCTACCTCCCTTATAAGAAAAATAACGTGTCCATCCCATCGGAAGATACATACAATATGCTTGACGATGTAAAAGGTAGCTCTTATTACTGTTTCCTTTACTCGAAGAAGGAAATAGACATTGATGCAAAAATAACCGCGATAGAAAATTCAAAAGGAAGCTTTTGGGAAAGGATAAAGTTTGTCTTTGGCAATGACCTGGTTCCGTCATCAAGAATTATATTTTCAGATAAGGATGAAATATCCTTCTCAGCCTTTAGCGAAAAAGAATCGGTTGTCCCGGTACTGGTTGAAATAAATCATGAGTAACAGGCAGGAATCGCATGCGACTCTTTTAATTATTCCAATGACCGTAATCTAAATTTAACTTTCTATCCCGATTGATTAATCGGGATAGGTGCATGGAATGGAATGATTATTTTTCACTCCGGGTATTAGCCACCTGCGGTAAATCCTGCTCAAATTTCTTTTTATTTTTCTTGTAATCTTTATTAAATAAATACTTATAAAAAGTAAGAAAAGCTTTTACAGTCCGTCTTAATTCCGCGGGATGAAATAATATATTTTTGAATTTCATTATTAAATAGCCAGGACGCAGATAATATTGTCTTCTGGCATAATTACAAAAATCAACAATCTCATCACCGGTTAAGTCGTGCGTACGAACAACGGTATTATGCAATCCATCAGGAGTAAGCCACTCGTCAAAAGTTTTCGCATTTATTAAGCCCTCCTTTTTTGCCCATTCATAAGCTTCAGTACCGGGATAAATCATCAAAGGAAAGAATTGTGCTGTATCAGTATTTAACTTTTTAGCTAATGCGAGAGTTTCTTTCATCGTTGAAAGAGTTTCTCCCCTGTTGCCCATCATATAACAAGCATGAACCAGCAGATGTGCTTTTTTTGCATTCCGCGCTGCTGTAAACTGTTCAGTTTTAAGTCCCTTTTTCATTAATTTAAGTATTTCGTTCGAACCGCTTTCAAAACCAATAATGATAAGACGGCATCCGGCTTTTTTCATCCATTTCATCGTCTCAACATCTAAATCCGCACGAACATTACATGTCCAGGTAAGCTTATTATTCTGCGCTATAAGTTTCTGGCAGACTTCAATTGTGTGCTTCTTATAAACAGTAAAAGTATCATCCTCAATTGTAACCTCGACAACTTCAGGAAAGTTATCTTCGATATATTTAAATTCCATGGCAATACTTTCAGCTGAACGATGACGATAATTATGTCCATAAAAAATCTGTGGGTAAACACAATAAGAACATAAATATGGGCATCCGCGTCCTGTATAAACCATCATCTGGGGAAACCTGCCAGCCGAGAAAAAATAATTTTTAGGATTACAATATCTTTTAAATATCTGGCTTGCAAATGGTATATCGTCAAGATTCATTTTATCAGGTCTGGGGGGATTAGCAATTATCTTATCCTGGTTGCGCCAGGTAAGCGCCTTAATATTTTCAAGACTTTCATTATTCGTAAGAGCCTGCGCCAGCTCTACGACAGTATCCTCATATTCCTTACGTGCTACAGCATCTATTTCAGGATTTTCATTCATCGACTCGTAATGCAAAGCGGTAACATGATTTCCAACCAGGCAGACAAAAATGCCAGGGAATATCTTTTTAAGCTCTTCAGAAAATTTCACATCATTTGTGAAACTCCCTGTGCTTGTTTCAATTACAGCAAGATTCGGGTTAAATTCTTTAAGACGTTCAAAAGTCTGCTCAAAATCAAGGACTTCAGCCGGAGAATCTATTAATATTATATTATTTCCATTCTGCTCGGCAACCCCCGCCGCCAAAGCTAACCAGACAGGGTAATAAACAGTACCGCTTTTAGTTACCGCAGGACTGCGCGAACCACGTGAATATTTAGGAAGAAAGGGGGGATTTATAAAAGCTACATTCATTTATTTTTTCTCCAGTCAAAATCGCTCATAAAAACAAGCTTTATTATTTTATACAAACAGGTTCTTTCATTTATTAAGTTAGTCTTCTCATTATTGAATACAGGGCTTACAGTCTTAGCATAATTCAATAACAGCCTCACAGCGAATCCCTCAAGAATAATAACTCTTAACAGACAGAGCTTTATTACCCCGTAATGTTTCTGAAAGAAATAGAGCATCCCTCTATATCTTTCGACCAACAAGCGATTAACCGCCTGTTTTTGTACCTTCTGTTTTGTCGAATAGCCAAATAGATGTATGATATTTGATTCCGGCAGAAATACTGTTTTATATCCATAATGCTTAAAGCGTAAACTCCATTCCACCTCTTCATTATAAATAAAAAAAGCCTCATCAAGCAAACCGGCTTTATCAATAACTTCCCTTTTAACCATCATACAGGCGCCGGTAACGTGATCGACTTCTTTAACAGTATCATAGTTCCAGTAACTTTCAAACGCCTTTAAGTTTTTATTTGAGGCGAATACTTTTCCTAATTTACTGTTATAGCTTAATAATGGTTTAATAAATTCATTGGCATGTACAAATTCTTTAATTATCGAGGGGAAGGAATGTACAGAACGCTCAATTTCACCCGCAGAGTTAAATATTTTACAACCTGCTGCTCCAACGTCAGGATTAGAATCAAGATAGTTTATCATTGGCTGAAAAGAATGACGATTTACTATAGTGTCAGGATTTAGAAGCAGGATATATTTACCCGCTGCCTTCTTTATTCCAATATTATTCGCCCCAGCAAAGCCAATATTTGCCTGATTATATATAAACCTGAATAAATTAAATTCTTTTTCTAATTCGTGAATACTCTCAGATGAAGCATTATCTATAATAAACACTTCATATTTAAAATTAAAATTACTTTGTACAATTGAACGTAAGCAATTTATCAGAACCGATTTCGAATTGTAATTAATAATAACTATTGATAGCACCATCAGACTCTTTTGCTCTGCGTTTTCTAAGATTCAGGTAATATTTCTGCCCTAAGATTACCGGCAGATTCCATTTTGCAAGTTCATGATGTTTATTAAATAAATAAACTGCATTTCTATACATTAGATTCCAATTTTTTGTAAGGCTGTTTTTATTATTAGTCCTTCTGACTGAACAAGTAACCTTCTTCACATGTTTAAAATCATAGAACTTTGACATTCTTATCCATAGGTCCATATCCTCGTCAGTCTTTAAATATTCATCAAAACCGCCGACCACTTCATAACACCTCCTGCTATGCATAACACAGGGAGTAAAGATATAATCTTTAATTAAAAGCAGATTCCTATTAAACTCCTTTGAGTATTCGACAAATTTTTTAACAGTAGTATAGCTTCTTCCATCTGCGGTACAATCCTGCAGTTCAACATAAGCGTCACTATAAGCGAACAAATAATCTCCATTTTGTAACTCATCAAAAAGAGTTTTCAGATGTGCCGGATGATACCAGTCATCATCATCCAGATAAGCTATAAAATCTCCTTTAGCAACCTTTAGTGCAAGATTTTTAGCGGCGGCAACGTTCCCTTTAATATCGGAGACCAGATAATTAATTTTCAGTTTATCCTTATAACTATCCACAAGTTCAGAAATATCAATTGTTCCGTTATTGACTAAAATAATTTCAAAATTTCCATGCGTCTGAGAAACAAGACTATTGAGTGTATCCACTAATAATAATGGACGGTTATATGCGGGTATAATCACGCTGATAAAATCACTATTTTTTTGTATCTGTGAAAGATGTTCAAATTGTCTTTTAGCAAGCGGATAATCATTTTGCAGAACAGATTTTGCCTGCTTTAAATTCCCCAGATATTCTTCAATTTTAGAAGAGAACCAGATAACAAATTGCCTGGTCTGGAGTCTTTTGGAAGGATTAATAATTTTCATTACCAGCTTCCAGGAATAAAAATATAATATATTAGAATTCGCCCATTTTCTAAAATATTTAGATTTATTAAACAATTGATATTCTGATAATGAATGAAGATAAATGTCAGCATATTTTTCTTTAACTGAACAGGTTTCTCCAAATGTTCTGACAGAATTTTGATATTCTTTATTTTGTTGATTATCAGATTTATAATACACACCAAGTATTAAAGGCAGGTGTCCGATTTTATATTTTACAGCGACCTGACAAGCAAAGTCATAGTCGCCAACAACTTCAAAAGTTTCATTAAACCAAATGTCATCCTTAAAATGTAAAGAAGAACGCCACACAGGCTGTGGTCCTGTGAGACTTGCTTCAATCAGTCTGTCCATTGAATAATCAGACCAGCAATGCTTTCCGGTAATATTTTTCAATTCTTCAAATGATTGATTTGGAGAATTTGTTATATATTGATCGGCATATACCAGAGCCAGATCAGGATTGCTGTCTAAATAGTCTGAAAGAATTTCAAGCGCATCTGCCTTAAGTCTATCATCAGTATTAGCATTTGTAATATAATTTCCCCTGGAAATTTTAATCGCTCTATTCCAGGCTTTATATATTGTTTCTCTTTCATCAGTTTTAATACAAATTATATTCTTATAGTTTTTAACGTAAGGACTAATAATCTCCTCTTCATTTTCTTTTGATCCGCTAAGTACAATAATTATTTCCAATGAATTAAAAATTGTTTGGGAAATCAGGTTATCCAGACGTCCTTTAATAAATTTTGCAGAATTGTATGAGGAGATAATAACAGATATTTTAGGAACAGATAAAGTCAATTTTTACCCTGCGATTAATTGTTGCATTTTTTGCGAAACGAATAAATACGTTTCCTTAAAGCCAAAATATTCATCAGTTAATTTGATATAGTCCGTTTTAAATCCTAGTTGTTCCAACTTTACAACTAAATCATTGCCAAAATCAGTAACAACAAGAGAACCATTTTTTGTTAAAGGATTTAAATGATAAACTTCAGGCAACAGGATTTTCAAATTATTATTTTCATCAGGAGTAGCCCTGCTTAATGTAATTTTATCTTCATAATATGGTACCGTAAAAATATGCGCTCCGCCTTTTTTAAGACATCTGTTTATTTCAGCAAAAGCCTTCCATGGGTCGTAAATATGTTCGAATACTTCAGATGTTATTATATAGTCTAACTCCCTGTCTTTTACTTTTAATGAAAGCAAATCCTGATTTTCCAATTTTAATACCTTTTTCCCAACCGGATAGTCAGGATAATATTCGCTCATTCTTAAACTTATTTTGTTCTTTAGAAAAGGATACAGGGAACTTTTATAAGAAGTATCAAGAATTTTAATATTTTTATTCTCAGGGATACAATTCAGCTCCAAGTCTTTCACAAACTGAGTCTTATTTAATATGAGATTCGCAAGAGCTAAACCAATTAGTCTGAAACGCGCAGTACAGCCACAATATATGCAGGAATTAGAATTATTATAGGTTTCATTAGGATACGCAAGAAATATAGTGTCCACACCGCAAACATTGCAACGACCAGGCTTATAAGTTACTGAAGGTTTTAATATTTTCTTTTGGGTAAGGATTTTCCGCACAGAACGTAAATTTCTTTTAATCTCAAATTTGATCAGGCTGGAGTACATATTCATTTCTTATCCTGTTAATTTTCCTTCCAACATTAAATACGGTCATACATATTGAATATTTTAATACTTTTATATTAGTCTGTCAACATTTTTTATAAACCGGGCCGGATTACCGCCCCATATTTCATCACAGGGGATATCCTTAGTAACGATGCTTCCGGCAGCAATTATTGATCTGCCGCCTATTTTAACTCCTTTTAATATTATTGTATTAGCACCAATAAATACATCAGACCCTATTTCAATTGGTTTCTCTATGATTTTTTCCCGATTATGCTTTCTGCGTTCTAAATAGTCTAAAGGATGAAAATCGGTATCCCATATAAATACGTTTCCACCGCATGTAAAATAATCTCCAATTGAAATTTTTTTTGAACAAAAGATAGAAACTCCTGAGAACCCTGCATTATCACCAATTGTCAATTCAGCATCACTCTCTACATAAATTGAGCATTTTTTAAAAATGCCTACCATATTCATATTATTTTTACTAGTAAATACTATAT